>SPCL01000132.1 GCA_004525335.1 Thermodesulfobacteriales bacterium | reverse complement strand
CTACTAATCCTTAAGGGATTGAGCTTTTCACTTAAACTCTCCATTAGAATTGGATTATTACACCCGCCGCCGCTAAATATAATTTCACTAACATCCCACTTCGGGAAAATATAATTTTTGTATGATGATACGATCGACTCCACTGTAAGCGACATGAGGGTAGCCATCATATCTTCAAGTGAAAGCATTTCATTCTCTATATAAGAATATAGCGTTGCTATCATTTCCTGCCCAAAGAGTTCTTCGCCTGTGGATTTTGGAGGGGGGTAGCTATAATACGGATCAGCAAGCAATTTATTCAGCAGTTCTCTGTTGACCTTGCCAGCTGAAGCTAACTTACCAGATCTATCGTATTTCTCTTTTCCCTTCGTGGATAATTGAATAATTCTGTCCATCAGCATATTCCCAGGGCCTGTATCAAACGCAATTAAATCATCAATATTCTCTGTCACAACAGTTGCGTTTGCTATACCTCCAATGTTTTGAGCAATTGAAACTTTGCCTGGCTTTCTAAACAGTAAGTAATCTAGATATGGAACCAGCGGAGCCGCTTCACCGCCTGCTGCTATATCACGGGTCCTAAAATCTCCAACAGTAGTAATTCCTGTTCTCTCAGCAATTATATCAATCTCGCCTATTTGAAGCGTGGAAGGAGTGCCGTCTTTATATGAGGGGGGGTTATGAAAAACAGTTTGACCGTGAGAGCCTATCAAATCCACATCCGAAGGACTTGCCCCTGCTTGGTCAATAACGCTTAGTGCTGCTTTAGCAAACTCATCGCCTATTAGGAAATTAAGATCAGATACTTCTTTAATAGTGCATCCCTTGGCTAAATTGTCTAACCTACTGCGTACATCCTCCTCAAATTCAACACAAATAAATTTTACTAATTCCATTTGCGTATTTAATCCACTTCCTTCAAGCTTAACCAATGCAGCATCAATGCCGTCTTTTGAAGTCCCGGACATTAATCCTATTACAAGTTTATCTTTCTTATCGATTAGAGATTTCAGATCAAATGGCATAGTTTTAATATTTATCTGGCTTATTTAAGGGCCTCGCGCAAAAATCCATTATGCTTCTCTAGTAACTCTTTAGCATCTTCTAAGCTTAATTTATTCTTCTCCATAACAATTGACGCTTTAACATCCCAGTCAGACTCTTGTAACAATTCATTGGCTTTTTCTTCACTTACTTCAGCGATATGCATAACAATTCGTTTGGCTCTATCTCTGAGTTTTGCCGACTTTGGCTGAACATCGACCATAAGGTTGCCGTATGTCTTGCCCAGCTGCACCATAGAGGCAGTAGTCATCATATTTAATACCATTTTTGTTACTGTGCCGGCCTTCATCCTTGTTGACCCCACAACTACTTCAGGACCTACTAGAAGCTCAATTGTAACATTGGCGATTTTGGATTCTACAGTATTACATGTAACTAATACAGTGCCGCTTCCCGTTTGGTCTGCATATTGTAGTCCGCCCTCAACAAAAGGTGTGGAAGCGCTTGCCGCTATACCAACAACAACATCTTCTTTACATAAATTTGCATCTTGAAGAAACTCCTGTGCTTCTGTAGTTGAGTCTTCAGCTCCCTCTATTGACTGCCAAATCGCTTCCCTTCCACCTGCTATAAAGCCCTGTATTAATTCAGGATCTGTTCCAAACGTAGGTGGACACTCTGCTGCTTCTATGACTCCCAACCGCCCGCTTGTCCCTGCACCTATGAAGAATAGTCTGCCTCCGATTTTTAACCTGCCGACCACAAGCTCAACAGCCTTGGCAATATTATGTTTCTCCTTCTCAATAGCTTGGACTATCGCTCTGTCCTCCTCCAAAATAAGTTCAACTACTTCAAGAGGCGAGCACTTGTCCAGGTGAACAGTGCGAGGGTTTATTTTCTCGGTAAGAAGATGTCCGGTTTTTCTGCTCTTAGTCACAGAGACTATTATTTCCTGTAAAGTTAAACTTATTAACTGAGTTACCGCTTAATTGACTTTTAATACAGGTTATAATAGATTTTGTTCAGATGCGGGTGTAGCTCAGCTGGCTAGAGCATAAGCTTCCCAAGCTTAGGGTCGCGGGTTCGAATCCCGTCACCCGCTCAAATTGTTTTGTATTAGGTCAAAACGAATTTTAGTCTAAAACTAGTTTTCGGGGGTTTCTAAACTTTTGCAGAAATTTGCTATTTGATCAAGCACTATTAAGTCTGGGAAGTTCTTATAACCCCTCATAGCGTGTTCTGGAACGAAATATTCAAAGCCTTTATCATGATATATATCATCAGCCTCTTTTAACACTTTCAACTCCGTTTCACTTAGTATTCGATCTTTTGGTTTTAAAGCGGTATAAGCTTTCATAAGATTGTGGCCATAACTATCTTTTACTGTTTTTTGTCTAACTTGTTTCAGATGTCTAGCTTTTATAGAAAGCTCAATTGAACGACATAAAAGAAAATAGGGTACTACAGAGAATTTATCCGGACATATAAAATCCTGTTTGCATTTGTAATAATGCTTAGCGGAAAAACGAAATGCTAATGGACTAAGATTAGCTTGAAGAAATGGTGCCTCTAATATTTGAGATTTATTAGGCGGTTGTGACATTATTAAGTTTTTTATTCCTATACTTTTACTTAAACATGTAATAAGAAAATAACTTTAGTTTGCGGCACCGTCAGCCTTTTCCTGATCTATAAGGTATCTCACGGCTGCACGCACAAATTTACTCCTGTCAGCCTCACCCAGAATACCCTTTAAATTATCATAGATGCTTGGGTCTATTATGAGAGCACCGAGGGTACCTTCACCGCCTCTTAGCATCTCAGATATTTCATTGAAATTTGCCATTGTCTCTTTTAACTCAACAGATGTGAGGCTTAAATTGGATAAAGTCGTATCAACTTCACCTGTAAGCTTTTCATCGTATAAAAGCGCATGAAGCGGCCCTTTACCTTCATTTATTTGATTTAATAAAGTGTCTAGTTTTGCTACAGTCTTGTTTAGCTTTATCAGAGTATTTTCATCAATCTTCTCACCAGATGCATCTTTCGGGCCATAGATCATTGTATGGAGTATTCCGTTACCTTGTGCAATGGCTTCCATATTTTTCTGAAGTGCCTCAGAGCTTGCTTTAACAGAAGCAATTGTCTGATTTATATTTTCAAGGTTCTTGCCCGCTCCAATACCTTTTACGATTTTGTCTAAACTCTCTGAAATGCTGATCACATTGGTAATTAAGTCTCCGGATTGACCGATAATACTTGCAAACTCTACTGGGGTCTGACTTTCTATTGTGAGTGTATCGGGGAGCACTGTAAGAGGGGGTTCAATACCGGGAATTATCTCAATAAACTTATCTCCCAAAAGACCCTCTGTTTTAATGGTAGCCCTAGCGTCCGGATTTAACCTGCCCATCCCATCTTGATTTATCAGCATAGTAACATTTATCACTTTATCCCCTACAGGGTCCTTAGCAAAACCAAGCTTTGTCACGGCTCCTATACGTACACCTGATAGCCTTACTGCAGCACCTTTAATAAGCCCGGCAGTATTTTTAAATGAAGTTCTTACGGTGTAACTCTTTTCAAAGTAGCTTTGCTCACCACTTAGGAAAAAAATAATAGTAGAAAAAATGCCTATGGCTAAAAGCACAAATAAGCCAACTCTAAAATTAACAGATTTTTGATCTTTCATGCTATAAATCCCCCAATTATGAAAATGCTAGTCCTAGAATTTATTCCGAGATAACCTAAAAAGATTACACCCGCCAAAATAATATGTAAGATTATACGTAACTATTGAGGATTTCTCAAAAGTCTTCGAACCAACTATTTTCACAATCTTTATAGTACCTATTGGAATTTCAACTCCGTGCGCTAAAATAATAGTTTTTACTCAGAGTGCGGATATCGTTTTCCCAATAAAAATCATAAGTATTCAAGCATCGATTGTCGTTATAATCACTTCCATTAAGGAGCAGGTAAATGAATAAGATTAATAGGGTAATCATAAGTGTCTCAGACAAAGAGGGCATCAGTAATTTTGCTAAAGCTCTAGAGGATTATGATGTAGAAATATTATCCACAGGCGGGACTGCAAGACAGCTAAGGGACGCAGGTGTTAGAGTAATGGATATTTCAGAATATACAGGATCACCTGAGATTTTAGATGGTCGTGTGAAAACTCTGCACCCTAAAATATATGGCGGTGTCCTAGCGCTAAGAGATAATGATACTCATTTACAGCAGATGGCGGAAAACGGAATGGAGCCGATAGATATGATTATTGTTAATCTCTATCCGTTTGAAGAGGTAATTAAAAAAGACAATGTAGATTTGATGGAAGCAATTGAAAACATTGATATCGGCGGACCAACTATGCTCAGAGCTGCTGCAAAAAACTATCAATATGTAACACTTGTTACACACCCCGAGGATTACGAAGATATCCTAAAAGAGCTTAAGAATAACAATGGTTCAATTTCGGCCGAGACAAATTTTAGGCTCGCAGTAAAAGCATTCTCATATGTTTCTCGTTACGATGCCGCAATCTCCAATTTCCTTGGCGCGATAGATCCTAGTGGTGGAAAAACTAAATTCCCACCAAGCCTGACAATCCATATGGGTAAAAAAATGAAACTTAGATATGGCGAAAACCCTCACCAAGAAGGATCTTTTTATGTACAGTCAGGGTTTGAAGAACCTTGTATTTCAAACTCCATTCAGCTGCAAGGAAAAGAGCTGTCACTTAATAATATTTATGATACCGATGCCGCTCTTGAAGCTGTTAAAGACTTCACCGAGACTGCTTGCGTGGTGGTCAAACATAATAACCCCTGTGGTGTAGCTACGGATGAAAGTGTTGTCGAGGCTTTCCTAAAAGCTAAGGCTTGCGATCCAGTAAGTTCATTCGGGGGTATAGTAGCTTTTAATAGAGAAGTCGATGAAGCAACTGCATCTGAGCTTGCTGCCATGTTCCTTGAAGTAGTAATTGCTCCTTCATTTTCAGAAAAGGCTTTAGAAGTGCTCTCCAGTAAAACAAATCTAAGGGTAATGAAAACACCTGAGCTGCCACTTAGCGCAAATGCAGGGCTAGATTTTAAAAAGGTAATCGGTGGAGCCCTAATTCAGGACCGTGACACAGGGATCGATAAAGATTTTGACGACATGAAAGTACTTACTAAACGCCAACCTTCGGATGAGGAACTTCGCGCTCTTAAATTTGGATGGAAAGTATGTAAACACGTTAAATCAAATGCCATCGTGTTTGCCCGTGAAGGCCAAACCGTTGGAATAGGGGCCGGTCAGATGAGTAGGGTGGATTCTGTTAAAATAGCAACTATGAAAGCCGAGCTTCCAACACAGGGTGCGACACTAGCTTCAGATGCTTTCTTCCCGT
This sequence comes from Thermodesulfobacteriales bacterium, assembly GCA_004525335.1. Classification (GTDB taxonomy): domain Bacteria; phylum Desulfobacterota_D; class UBA1144; order Nemesobacterales; family UBA2774; genus CR02bin9. The sequence goes on along the minus strand of SPCL01000132.1, from coordinate 265 downwards.
TCCGGGATGGTATTGATGAAGCTGCTAAAGCTGGTATTACTGCTATAGTTCAACCAGGGGGGTCAATAAGAGACCAGGACATTATTGATGCTTGTGATGAGCATGGGATTGCTATGGTATTCATAGGATTTAGACATTTCAAACATTGATCACTTTTAGTAATTACAAAATTTTATTTCCAGAATAAAATCTTTTCCAATACTTACTAAGATAGTATTGATCTTGAGCTACCTGCTTAAGTTTATTTTTTTCAGCTATATTATAT
>SPCL01000230.1 GCA_004525335.1 Thermodesulfobacteriales bacterium | reverse complement strand
TCCACTGATCCGAGTTGATTTCGCTGACCCAGCCAAACAATCCGGTATTTGAAGAACCTTTACTCATATCCTATCCTCCCAGAGTATAGTGCTTATGTTTTTCCATCGTACTAAATTTCTGATACCGTGTCAATCCCATCAACACTTATTAACCCCTTTGTTATCAGGTTATATTCTACTTCACCTTATTCACTTTTGCACCCAATTGGATTTCTTGACTTAGCTATGGGACAGCGTTAAATTGTTTACAAGATGGGAATCAAAAAGCTATATATAGAAACATACGGATGTCAGATGAATGAGTATGATTCTGACAGAATCAAGAACGCTATTGACGCTGAACCAACAGATGATCCGAAGAAAGCCGATATCATTATAGTTAATACCTGCGCAATCAGGGACAAAGCGGACCAGAAGGCCTTTAGTAGTTTAGGGAAATATAAGCACATAAAGGCAAATAACCCTGATGCGATAGTGGGCATTGCGGGATGTGTGGCACAACTCTACGGGGATAAGCTCTTAAAAAAAATCCCTCACCTTGACTTCGTCCTTGGAACAAGATCAATACCCAAACTTCCCGAGATTATTTCCAAAATTGAAAGAGACAAGAGAAGGACTGTTGAAACCTCATACGACTTAGAAGAATTATTTGAAGTTGAGCCTTATCATAAAGAGGGAAAAGTCACAGCTTTTGTATCGGTTCAGCAGGGATGCAACAAAAGATGCACTTACTGCATTGTCCCTCAAGTAAGAGGTGACGAAGTGAACAGGCCGCTCAATGATATACTGAGAGAAACCACAAACCTTGTTAATAAAGGTGTTAGGGAAATCACATTTATTGGCCAGACAGTTAACTCCTGGAAACACGACGGCAATAAATTTGGAGATCTGATTAGAGCAGCAGGAGACGTAGAAGGCCTAGAAAGGATAAGATTCACTACTTCTTATCCAAGAGACATTACTAAAAGAATGATAGATGCAATGAAAGATGTACCGCAAGTTTGCCATCATCTGCACCTCCCTGTTCAATCAGGGTCAAACAATGTCCTTAGCAATATGAAGAGGACGTATACCAGAGAGTGGTATGTTGATACAATATTGAGACTAAAAGACGCATTACCCGATATAACTATATCCACAGATATTATTATCGGCTTTCCAGGTGAAACGGATCGGGACTTTCAAGATACAATGTCTCTTATGAAAGAAATAGAGTTTGAAAGCTCATACTCTTTTAAATTCTCACCGCGCCCGGGAACTGTGGCCGCTGAATATGCGGAAGAAGAAACGGTGAAAGCTGATATTGCAAGCGTCAGATTATCCGAGCTTCAAGCGTTTCAGAAAGATATTACAGAAAAAAAGAATCTAAGCAGGGTTGGCCAAATAGAGAAAGTATTAGTTGAAGGTGAGAGCCGAAATGATCCGGATGTCTTATCTGGCAGAACAGATCATAATAGAATCTTAAACTTCAATGGCGCTAAAGATCTTGTAGGAAAAACAGTTAAGGTAAAAGTTACAGAGGGACTTTTGAACTCCCTTAGGGGAGAGTTGATAATATAATCCAGACAGGAGGTTATATATGTTTTTGCAAATGAAAGTGACCGGCATAGCACTTGACCCTTTTACAAACAGTCCGATTGTAATCTTAAAAGATTCTACAAATGAAAAAACCCTTCCCATCTGGATCGGCTTTATGGAAGCAAGCTCTATTGCCATGGAGCTTGAAAAGACCCCGCGCAGCCGGCCTATAACGCACGATCTTGTAAAGAATTTAATAGAAAAACTGGGATTCTTAGTTTCGAAAATTGAAGTCACCGATCTTCGCAACGATACCTTCTACGCATCAATGCACCTAACGAAAGAAGCCGAGGAATACGTACTTGACGCTAGACCAAGCGACGCAATCGCAATTGCTTTGAGGACCGATTCACCTATATTCGTGAGCGAAGAGGTTTTAGAAAAATCTAAGAATATAGGAATTGACGAAGATAAAGATAAACTGGACAAACTTTTAGAAGACCTGCCTGAAGGAGAGTTCGGCAAATACAAAATGTAGTCATTAAGAGCATTACACCTTTCTAAACTATTACTCTTACTCTAAGTGAGCAATAAATTTTCATAACTGTAGAATTTTCAGAGTAAAATTCAAAAACATTTCTATTAGGAATTACAGGAAATTATTCAGGTAAAATATGCGCCATGTCTAATGAAAAAACAATTACTGTTGTAGGTGGTGGGCTTGCAGGTTCTGAAGCAGCTCATCAGATAGCAAAGCTCGGAATAAAGGTCAAATTAGTAGAAATGAGGCCTGTGAAAATATCCCCTGCACACAACTCTGACAACCTCGGAGAGCTTGTATGCAGCAACTCTCTTAAGTCGGACTCTTTAGACAATGCAAGCGGAATACTTAAAGCAGAGATGAGACAGCTCGGATCGTTAATTATCGAAGCCGCTGACAATAACCGAGTACCTGCAGGGAAAGCACTTGCCGTCGACCGGATTAAATTTGCTGAATACATAACCGATCAGATAGAAAGTAACCCGCTAATAGATCTTGTCAGAGAAGAATTTGAAGAAATACCGGAGAATTTAGATTCCCCTTTAATTATTGCAAGCGGCCCTCTAACTTCAGAATCTCTATCAGAGAGTATAAAAAAGCTGTCCGACTCAGACCATCTTTATTTTTACGACTCGATATCTCCAATCATTGACTCTGAGAGTATTGATCACTCAATTGTCTATAAAGCGTCAAGATATGAGAATGGAGACCAAGAAGAAGGAGATTATATAAACTGTCCATTAAATAGAGATCAATATTATGGGCTTATAGATGAGCTTCTTACATCTGAAAAAATTGAAACGCGCGATTTTGAAAAAGGCCTTTATTTTGAAAGCTGTCTTCCTGTGGAAGTAATTGCAGAGAGAGGTAAGGACACTTTAAGATTTGGAC
>SPCL01000210.1 GCA_004525335.1 Thermodesulfobacteriales bacterium | reverse complement strand
TTTGAGATCTTCGTTTACCTCTTCCACAATTAAGCCTATTGAGAGAAGTTCTTCAAGATTGCTGTCACTTACTTCATTACAATAGAGATAAACTTGTACATTTCCATTGTCATCTATTTTTATTAGGGGGTTTGACAGACTGCTAAGTTTTGTGCTTTCAGCGTCACCCCTGGTTACTATCATATTAGATATTTTGTTTGATATTCCTTTTAAGCTTGAATTTAATTTTGCACTGCCGTTAGAACCTTTTGATGTAGCTAAATTAAGACTCTCTGCAGCCAAAGAATTATATAACGGGATAATACAGAGAATAGTAATACTCATTAAAAAAAACTTTATAGATAACTTGCTCATTTGATCCTCCTGATGTGATTACACCGCTATAATATTATAACTAATATATGTTCTATAAGCAGGAATTATTGTTATTTCTTATTAATGACAGTTATTTGCTTTTTTGATATTCTGCCATTATTTCTTTAGAAGCAGTCAATCTTATTTCATTTATTATCCTACAATAACAATAATTTGGTTTTAGGTTAACTATCTGGCTTTTCTATGTAACGCCGCAAAGTAGTTTGGCTCAGATTTTATGGCGGAGGGAGTGGGATTCGAACCCACGAGAATCTTGCGACCCCACTGGTTTTCGAGACCAGCGCCTTCGTCCGCTCGGCCATCCCTCCCAGCTAATCATTCTGATAAACTACCAAACCAGATATGTTAAGGCAATTAAGTATACACTTATGAATTCTGTGAAACTCTATTAAATAATGTAGACTTCTACTCCGTGAATAAAGATTTTTTCTCTGAAAGCGTTAAATCAACTATAAAAAGTGCTATTGAAAAGGCCTCGGGAAATGAGGTTTTTTTTGTAGGTTCTTTTTCCCGAAACAAAGTCATTGAAGATGTGAAAGTGATTGCCAGGGGTAATGATTACTCGGTCCCGGCAGTAATTGAGTCTGCAAGCCCCGGAGAGGTCGTAATACACAATCACCCCTCGGGCAATCTAACGCCTTCTAATCAGGATATACAAATAGCCTCTGTTTTCGGTAACCACGGCGTTGGATTCTTGATAGTAGATAACAGTGCCTCTGAGGTTTACGTGGTTGTAGATCCCTTTTTTGAAAAGGAGATTGAGCTTCTTGATATCGAAGAAACCAAAAAAGCCCTTCTTCCAGAGGGAGCAGTGGCAGATGTGATGGGAGATAAGTACGAGATTCGAGATGAACAGCTTCATATGCTTGAAGGTGTAACTTCTTCGTTTAATGAGAATTTAGTTTCTCTAATAGAGGCGGGCACAGGGACAGGAAAAACCCTTTCCTATTTAGTCCCCGCGATTAATTGGGCTTTAAAGAACGAAGAGCGAGTAGTTATATCGACCAACACAATTAATCTTCAGGAGCAGCTCATCGACAAAGACATCCCTCTTCTCTATGATGCTTTTGATGATGACTTTAATTATTCTCTCGTTAAAGGCATGAGAAATTATCTCTGCCTCCTAAGAACTGAAACGATACAGGAAGGGCTTTTTGAGATGGTGGATGATGACGAGGTCGGATCAATTGATGACATCTTAGAGTGGGCTAAAGTTACAGAGGACGGCTCCCTTTCTGATCTCAGCTTTACGCCTCCTGATAGTGTGTGGGAGAAAGTTTCCGCCGAAAGCGATAGCTGCCTTAGGGCGAGATGCCCTTACTATTCAAGATGTTTCTTTTATAAATCCAGAAGAGAAATAGCTTCATCTCAACTATTAATCGTAAATCACCATCTGCTTTTTTCAGATCTTGCCATCAAGAGCGCTTCGGAGAGTAGCGAAGCCGGGATATTACCTCCTTTTAAAAGAGTAATTTTTGATGAGGCCCATCATTTAAATGACGCTGCCACTTCTCATTTCGGCATGAGGGCCACAAAATTCGGAATTTTACGGGTTATAAGACGGCTCAAGAGAAAAGGCAAAGGAGGGCAGGGCAAGGGGCTTATTTACTATACTGCCGCACTCGCCACCAAGCTTGTAAAACTATATAGGAAAGGAGTTGTAAATGACCTCTTAAGAAAGGTTGAGGAATTGCTTTCCACCAAAGTTGATACATTAGATCAGTATGTGGGCGATTCATTTGATGCACTTTATACCTTCTGTCTTACCGTAGCGCAGGAGAAAGAGGGCGGCAAGGAAGAAATAAATCTCCGCATTACAGAGGATATAATAAAAAGAGAGGGATGGGAGAATGTAGATAAAAAGTTCTCCATCTTGAGAATCAGGCTTAAAGAACTCCACGAAGAAATAAAAGCTATAACAGATATTTTAATTGACTATGAAGTTGAGAATGATATTGCCAAGCTTATAGTAGAATTCAAAGGAGTGAGCAATAAGCTTGATTACTACTCAGACGTTATCAGTACTTTCCTTAGCAGAGAAGATGACGGATTTGTGAGATGGGTTGAAGGCAGGATGGGTAGGGGAGGAATTCTCTCAGGACTGGGTCTCTCGCCACTTGATATTTCTTCGACACTTAAAGAAAGACTCTATTCAAAGTGCAAGACAGTGGTGATGACTTCAGCTACCTTGGCTGTGAATAATAACTTTGGGTTCCTTAAATCAGGACTTGGACTAGAAGACGAGCAAAGGGTTGATGAACTAATACTACCTTCACCTTTTAATTACGAAGAACAGCTTTTGTTGGCTATTCCTGATGATATTCCTGAACCCGGGAATGTTGGCTACGCTGAGGCTATCTCAGAATTAATAAGGGACGCTGTTAAGGCTTCTAAGGGTAACGCTCTTATACTTTTCACATCCTACACTCTTCTTGAAACTGTATATAGGAAAATACATGAGGAGTTGGAGGACGAGGGTATTCTTGCACTCAAACAAGGTGCATTCCCGAGAGCAAAGCTGCTAGATAAATTCAGAATTGAGGATAATTCCGTTCTCTTTGCGACCGATAGTTTTTGGGAGGGTGTCGACGTACCCGGTGACGCCCTAAAACTCGTAATAATTACAAGGCTGCCGTTTAGAGTACCTACAGAGCCGATAATCGAAGCCCGTGTTGAATATATGGAAAACCAGGGACTTAACTCATTTATGGATTATAGCGTTCCGGTAGCGGTTCTTAAATTCAAACAGGGGTTCGGCAGGCTAATACGGACCAAGACGGATAAAGGCGTTGTATTAGTTTTGGATAAAAGGTTAATCAG
>SPCL01000187.1 GCA_004525335.1 Thermodesulfobacteriales bacterium | reverse complement strand
GGAGCATCGAAAACGCGGTTATAACGTCCCAAATAACATGGATCGTGATAGACTACATCTTCATTTATCTCTTTTGTAGGCTTGAGTTTTCCTTGCTCAATCAAGTCACTCAGGAGCTGAGTGTGGTTAATTACTTCAAAATTACCTCCAAACTGCGGGTACTCGTTCTTAATAGTATTGAAGCAGTGAGGGCAGTTTGCAATAACTTTTTTAACCTTAAGGTTGTTTAAGTTTTCAATGTTTTCAGTAGCTAACATCTGATAAAGGGCTTCTTCTCCTAATCTTCTTGCGGGGTCTCCTGTACATTTTTCCTTAGGCCCAAGTACTGCGAACTTAACACCAGCTTGCTGTAAAAGACTTACTACCGATTGTGCGATATTCTGTCCCCTAGGGTCATATCCACCGTAACATCCCATCCAGTATACAAAATCAAACTCTGTAGCGTCCTCAACCCCATCTTCACCTAATACATTTAAACCTTCAACCCCTGACACCCATTTTGCACGGTCTGATTCGCTGAATCCCCATGGATTACCGTGGGTTTGGAGTTTCTGTAAGGTTTTAGCTGCGGGGCCTGTGATTCGGCCTTCTAATGTCAGAAAACGTCTCATTTCCATAATCTTGCCCATCTGGTCGATAAATAGCGGACATTGCTCAACACAGGCGTTACAGCTTGTACAAGCCCATAGTTCCTCTTCTGTTACCCACTCAGGCCCCGGAATATCTTGGAGCTCAGCCCCATTTGCCGCGTCGCCATTTAAATAAGCCGTCCCCTCACTAGATGCGTAATGTCTTAGCTTTACTACAATTTCTCTGGGAGAAAGAGGTTTATCAGTATGCCATGCAGGGCAGTTATCCGTACATCTGCCACATTCTGTGCATGTGTAGGCGTCTAAAATGTCTTTCCATGTAAAATCTTCGAGCTTGCTAGCGCCGAAATGATCTATATCATCCGGAACATTTTCAAAATCTATAGGGTTTAATGCACCTCTGTGGTTCAAATTCTGGAAAAAGACATTTGGAATTGCAGTAAATACATGACTGTGTTTAGAGTAAGGAAGATAATTTAAGAATCCTAACACAATAAATACATGAAACCACCAGAAGAATGCATTTGAGAAAATTAATCCGTTCTCACTCATCCCATTAAAGAATAGAGATGCAAATACGCTTGAGATTGGCTGCCATGCGGGCTCGCCATTGCCCATAGCTATTGCAGATCCACTTACTCCAAAGGCTGTAATCATAAGACCAAAGATTAGACCCAATACCACTACAGCATCAAGCCCGTTTACTTCTCTTCTTTTAGCAATGGTAGTTCTATTGATAATTCCCATTATAATTGCAATTAAAACCAGGAGCTGAACTATGTCCAATATAAATTCATATACACTATGCGCTTCTCCAGGAATGAGTCTGAAACCCGAGAAGATGCCGCCTACCAGCAATTCTATAGTTCCGATTGTAATAATCATGAAACCCCAGAAAATCATAAAATGGGCTACACCGGCAAAAGTGTAATTTTTAACGAGTCTTTTTTGGCCGAACACATATATGATCACCTTCTTGATCCTCTCCGGGATGTTATCAAAGCGCATCTCATATTTACCAATACGAAGAACCTTGATAAGTGTATATATGTTGTAAAGGAAAAACCCGAAGGCGCAGATTATCAATATCGCCATAATAATAGGTTTCATAAAATGCCTCCTAAATCAGCCATAGTCTTTTTTTATTATACCGGAACAACCAATATCTTAATCAATAAGCAATATATTAGTCAATATAAATAAGCCTAATATTTGAGTGTTTTTCAATCTTTAACACTATAAAAGAGATTATATTCTCATTACCAATGATAAATATGTTATATATCTAATATTATCAATATATTCTCCTTTAGAAGCTGCCTACCGTTATTGAATTTAGAGTATCTTTATATAAAATGCATGGGATATTATAATGGCTAAAGAAATCAAACATATATTAGCTCTGCCTTTTGAAGACTTTTTTTCTGGCCTTGAGAGCTGCCTTTCAAAAGTGTCCTATTTCAACCTCCTGATCATGATACTATCTTTCATCGTATCATGGTGGGTATACGTACCATTACACGAGCTTGGCCACGCTTTTGGTTGTATTCTTGGTGGGGGAACCGTAAGTGAGCTTCAAATTAGCCCGATGTATGGAGCTGCATTTCTTAAAGAGATATTTCCGTTTGTTTCTGTCGGTTCTGAGTATGCAGGACAACTGACTGGGTTTGATACAAAAGGCAGCGATCTAATTTATCTTCTCACAGATTTCTTTCCATTTCTATTAACTATCTTTATAGGGGTTCCATTACTCAGATCTGCTAGCGGGTCAAGGCCCCTTTCTGCTGCAATTAAGTTAGGCTTCGGGCTGCCTATAGCATTTGCACCGTTTATTTCATTCTCAGGGGATTACTATGAAATGGGATCAATAATAGTCTCCCGTATTGCGAACTTCATTTCTTCAACTTCCCAATTCAACATATGGAGAAGTGACGATGTCTTTAAACTAGCAGGCGAAATATTTTTTAGCACAAACCCATACGGGTTAATTGATATTTTAGGCGTAATCTTATCTTTTATTCTTGGAATAATATTAATTTATGCAACCTACTTACTGGGTGTATTTTGGAGCAGAATTATATTGGGGCCTAAGAAGAAACCTTCTAAGTAAAGAGATAGGTACTATCTCTTTCGTTTTGGCTTATTCTTTTTAGGAGCTGATTGCTTCTGATGAACATTAACTGCCTCAACTTTCTTGGCTGTCTCTCTATTTCTCATAAAGAAGAGATAAGCTCCGATTAAAAATGGCTCAAAGCGAACAACCATATTGTCTACGAAGCCCCAGAGAAATTCCCAGAAAATCTGAGCGACACGGCTTGGCTCTTCATAACCATGAATTGTTAGAATCTGAGTAAGCTTCTCCCCTTCAAGACTAAAAACAAAAAGGAAATGAACAAATACCAGAATAGTTAACGCTTCAAGATATATCCATTTTGATTTAATAAAAGGATAAAAAGTTGCCATTATAGCTAACGAAAGAGGCACATTAAACGCATAGTTTGAAGTTGGTATATCGATTATAGTTTGAACAACTTGAGATAAACCGGTATTAGCAGGAATTAAACCTACAGAAATAATGTCTTTATTTCTGACGATTTCAGTTATTTCTAAATCTTTAACTATAGAGATAAAATAAGAGGCTATTTTTGCAATAACCATACCGTAATAGCTATTTATGATAAATAACCAAGGTATAAGAAAAACAATAAAAGAAACGACAAAGATGACAGTCGCTTTTATAATTATACTTTTAAGCTTCTTCCGGCTGTTGTTTTGGCTGTCCATGACTTATATAAGTTAAATAGAGTACAAAAGTTCCTAGAGCAACAGCTATCATGACCCCTTGAGCAACATATATGTGAATTAAATCGAACAGGTCTCTATGATAAACACCTGCATAAGCGAGGGCTACAATTCTGATCAAATTTAAAACCTGTATAACAAGAAAGCCGGCTACAAATCCAATCAGCCTATTTTTCCATGTGGCAGGGAAAGTTAAAACGGCTACAGTGTAAATCATAACCGCCTCAAGACCATTGCACCCAAACTCAACATCCAGTGAAATTGAGGGGAGATTGATTAAAGAGCCGCTGTATGTAGATGTTACTCCGATAAGACCCAAAATCTTTGCAGTTAGAATGACTATTGCATTTGAATAGCCGCCGTTAATATCCAGAACTTCCTGAACCG
>SPCL01000288.1 GCA_004525335.1 Thermodesulfobacteriales bacterium | reverse complement strand
TAGAAATACTGGGCACTTTTCCATTATCTCCGGCTTCCAGCCTTCCATCCTGGAAATAGTCTTCATGAGAAGTTGTCTGCTTTCTTGGTATTTCTTTCGAGTTCTTCAAACTTTTAGAAACCTCCTAACGTTCAGCCCTTCGATTGATGTATATCAATCTACTATGGCGTCTGCTGACTTCTGACAGTTCAATCATACATCACTGTATGAGTTGTTGTCTTAAAATACATCTCACAACCTATCTGTCAGACCTCCCCAGGTAAGAACGATTACTTTCACTCCATCTATCTGCTACATTTACACCGCCTGTTTCGGATAGTTTTGGGCTTTGTTTTGTTATGCAAACTTACCCACAAGCATATGCCTTATATGTAGTTTGTGTTACTCAGACCAGAGCTTTGCCGCCGACTTCCTTCAGATTCCACCTCGCGATGGACACCCTTGTCTTAAGCTAATGGTTGGTACTATCAACCCCCATATCGGACTTTCACCGACTAGTAATCACCCATGCTGGGCGCACATAAAAAAAGCCCTTCAGCAAAGGCTAAAGGGCTTGAAATGTCTTGGCTCCCCAGACTGTAACATAGACAGAACTTTTACCTCTACATTTTACTTTCCACAAAAGGTCACTAACCCCAATAAAATTAAACGCTTATACAGAAATCCAATTTATTTAGCTAAAGAATACAAAGAAATTATTAATTCAGGAGAAGTAAAGAATCAAGCAGAAGTAGCACGTAAACTTCTTATCTCAAGAGCAAGAATTACACAAATTCTAAGGTTATTAAAACTCGATTCATTGATCTTTCAAGAATTAGAAAAACTTGGTGATCCACTTAAATTGAAAATTATCACTGAACGCATGTTGCGACCATATGTTAATAAACCTTTTAAAGAACAAATAAAGATTCTTGATATTTTATAAACCTTAGATTATCTCATACCCCTTTCGAATACTATCAAGAATATGCTAAAAATAAAGAGCGAATATTCACTTAAAATTGTTCTGCTTAATAGGGAGTATTACAAATGCGCCACATAACTTAAACCATTATAATCTTTATTCAGGCAATGCATAGCCCTTATTGTTGCATAGCTATAATTTACACACTAAACAGGGGGCGGTTTTCCCGTAAGCAACGAAAGAGAATATCTTAACAATGTCAACGTAAACTAGGAATATTCTTTCGATGAAAATCCTTATATCTTAGCTATCTTTCCTTATTTCAATTGTTATATTATTCTTGTCACTCATAATCATTATCTCCGAGTTATTCGCAGTATTCAGTTTTGTCAGCCAAATAGACATTACTCATGAATCTTAATACCGTTCAGCCTCTTGACTGTTGACACACTTTTATGGTCAATGAAGGGTTTCCCTGTGTCCAAAGATTGGATGGCAGCCATATCCTCTTCGCTAAGCTGGAAATTCCAGACATCATAGTTTTCTACGATTCGTTCCTTATGAACAGATTTTGGGATTGCAACAACACCACGCTGAATGTGCCAGCGCAGGATTACTTGTGCCACAGTTTTGCCGTACTTGTCACTAATGGCTGAGAGGATTTCATTTTTAAAAATGTCGTTTTTCCCTTGTGCAAGGGACCCCCAGGATTCAATTTGTACTTTGAATTCTTCCATAACCTTCTTTACTTCTACCTGCTGGCAGAATGGGTGAGTTTCCACCTGATTGACCGCTGGAACAATCTCATTATACAGGATCAAGTCGACCAGGCGATCGCTGGCAAAGTTAGAAACGCCGATAGCAAGGATTTTCCCAGCTTTATACAGTTCCTCCATCGCTCGCCAGGAACCGTAGTAATCGCCAAAGGGCTGATGAATCAAATATAGATCAAGATAATCAAGCTGCAGATTTTTCAATGATTTTTTAAAAGCTTTCATCGCATTTTCATAACCTGAATCCTGGATCCAAAGTTTCGTGGTGACAAACAAATCTTCTCGGGGCACTCCACTGCGCTTGATGGCTTTGCCAACCGCTTCTTCATTTAAATAAGCAGTCGCAGTATCAATCGAACGATAACCAGTTGTAATCGCATCATAAACACATTGTTCACATTCCACCGCATCCGGAACCTGAAAAACACCAAAACCTAAAATAGGCATCTCAATAC
>SPCL01000135.1 GCA_004525335.1 Thermodesulfobacteriales bacterium | reverse complement strand
CAGGTAAACAGAGGCATATTAGAATTTGTAGAACCAAAGAACGGAGAGCTAATTGAATTGCCTCTTAATATAACAGGGGAAGATGCCATCAGGATTAGTGAGATTGTTAAGATAGTTTATAAAAAGATTCGAGAACTCGATTTCCCAGATACAAGCGAGTACTCAAAAAATCTTAAAGGGATCATAGCTTTTGAAGATGATATGCTTGACGGAAAGATTTAAATCTGCTTAATCAATATTGATTAAGATTTGTTTTAAGATCTTCAATTATTTTCTTTCTAAGCACCAGAGGTTCCAAAACTTCAACATCTGGACCGAATCCTCTAATCCAACCCTGTACGATTAAATTCAGGTCGCTTTCAAATTCAAGTATTGGACTTCCGTCTTTTTGAACCTTACTGGTTTGGTTGGGGTACCACTCTCTTTCAAGTATATATTCCCTGGTACGGGCAGGAAATTTTAACCTGATGTTATGCACTTCGTCGGCGAAGTTAAATGAATTGGATTTGAATTCATTTTTAAGATCAAGTTCATAAGGATAATCAAATTTCTCATCGAGCAGTCTGACAGCTTTAACCCTGTGTAGGGCCAGGGTGGTTAAAGTCTTTTCCGAAAGTTGTTCAGATAAATCGATATTCATTGTAAGCAGATAAATTGCATCCTAAATGGGGGGGGATGTTGACTGCTTTGGGCGTAAATGTTAGCACAGACGGCACATGTCCGGGATTTGTCGCTGTTACCTCTGGAGACTTAAATCTGGGTCCGCTTCAGAATAACGGTGGTCCTACAGAAACTCAGGCTTTAATCCCTCCGAGCGCGGCGATTGATATTGTAACCGACTGCACGTTTATAAATGGACCCTGTACTTGAAGACCAGAGAGGTCTTGTCAGACCTCCTAATAACTGCGATGCGGGCGCTTATGAGTTTGGAGCTATGACTTTTGCTGTAAATGTCCCGACACTTTCAGAATGGGGAGTAATTATAACAACTCTGTTTCTGGGATTAATAGCGCTAATCTACCTCAATCGAAATAGGAAGTTGGCCAAATAGTCTCTACTAATTAAAGAGCTCTGCCTTTGCCTGAGTCTGAAATCTCTACAAGTTCCCTCGGGTAGGGCTCAAAGAATGTCTGGCGGGCTAAATATTCTTCATCATATTTAATAATCCACGACTCAAGCACGGTCAGAACTGAGCTCAAGGGTATTTTGTGATTTCGGTAGTTCTCAAGAAGATCCAGAAAATAAGCTTTTTCTTTAGATGTAAGCTTTTTTGAGAAATAGCCAAGCGCATGCATGAGTGTGTTTATATGTGCTGCTCTTCTGGGATTTTTAGAGAGAGTATGTTGTAAATGAGTCTCATATTCAGAAATTACATTTTCTATAGGCTCTCTATTTTCATTTCCGACAATTCTTCCTAATCTTCTCATCTCTCTTTGATTATAAGACATGAAAATAAACTTATTGTCCGATTGAAACTCCACAAGAGCTTTAGCTGTATTTTTCTTCTTCACTTCTCTAAACCTGGCAAGTGTATAAATCTTAGTGAGAAAATGCTCTCTTATTGTAAAGTTCATGAGTCTGCCCTCGTCTTCGACTGCAACACCCGGATACTTTTCCAGCACTTTCTCCGCAAATAGACCGGTACCTCGTCCTATGGGGCTGGGGTTCTCACTATCGCTATATACTTTAGCATCCTTAATTCCGCATGAAGGGGAGCGGCTCTTTAATATAAAGCCGTCTACCGAGTTTAAAGAATTTAAAAATCCATCCGCAAATTTATACATCTGCTTTGACAGCTCTTTTCCCGTTGTGGGCTGAACGAGCAATTTTTTGCCCTTCTTTTCTACAACTCTGATTACATCCCTCGGAACCCCGAGCCCTATCTCAACCTCCGGACATACCGGCACGAATTTTACGAACGGCTCCAGCCTCTGTACGAAATTGTTGGGGATCATAACTCCGTTGTAACGGCAGGCGTCAAACTCAAAGCATTTGCTTGTAACAACTGTAGGTTTTGGAAATTTTCTCATGACCAAGGCTATTGCACTGTGGAAGTTGACTCCAGCCTGTCCCCTGTAATGACAGCTCTTATCTCCCGCCATTTGCTCGTAAGATAGGTAAGGGCTGACTCAGCCTCGTCAAATTTGCCTTCCCCCGCCAGTGAAAGAACATTATGTATTTCAGATACGGAATCCTCATTCTTCATCGAATCCGGCTCAATATGAGAACATATCTCCGCGTAATTGAGGATAATAAAACTCCTGGGATCAAACACTGAGAGCCAGCTTTGCAGGTTATCAATATTGTCATGGAGCTCTTTGAGAGTCTCGGCAAGATACCGCGAGGACCCGGTTTCAATACTATTTAATGCCGATTCAATAACCTCTTTTGACTGCATCAGCCTTTGGGTAGTGTGCTCGACTCTTGCGTGATAGTAAATCGCATCGGGCTGTATGGCACCAAACCCCGTATGGGTATAGAAATAGTGCTTTTCCTCTTTTGAGAACATCAAAAACCACTCAAAAGGTATAAAATTCTCCGCCCTGAAGATGTTTATGTTTACCTCTTCGCCTACGGGGACAATGAAATAGCTTCCTTCCTCATCTTTTTGAAAAAAACAGTCCTGTACCTCTTTTTTGTTAAGTCCCAGATGATTTGAAAGTGATTTCCTGAATTCGTCGTACTCCTTTCCATACCATGAGGACTGCGGGGTAGCCGGTCCGTCCCAATACTCCTCATAATAAGAGACATAGCTTCTCCAGTAACTTTCTTTTTCCCTCGTGGACTCAATCGGTTGATAGACCATTAGTACGCTTATTACCATTTTTATCCTCGAAATTATTTTAAATATATAACGTTTAGAAATTCTATCTTAGTTTAACAAATATGCTGAAAAATGCCTAATTTGTTGCACCTTGCATGGGGTGAGCCAACTTTAACGTTCATAATAATGGACTACTTCAAAACTTTATCCCTTTCAATTTTGGATATGTAGTCGTCGTCTATAATGCCCCCGAGTACGCTTCGTGCGCTAGGTTGCGCATCTCGTAGTGGTTCACGATAGGTTCATGGTACGGGAGCTTGTATGTGAGCGGGTTGTGTATCTTCTCAGGCTCAATGTCTTTTAGCTCAGGTATGTAGGTCTTTATATATTTACATTCGGGATCAAATTTCTGGGACTGAAGTATAGGGTTAAAGATTCTAAGCGGTTTTGGGTCGGCCCCGCACGATGCGGACCACTGCCAGTTTCCTATATCGACCGTCTCATCATAATCTATCAAATGCTCTTTAAAGTGTTTATCCCCCCATCTCCAGTCTGTGAGCAGGTCTTTTGTGAGAAATGAGGCAACAATCATTCGGGCTCTGCCGTGCATCCATCCTTCTTCCTTAAGCTGTATCATGGCGGCGTCAACAATCGGATATCCGGTATTGCCCTCTTTCCAGTCCCTGTACCAGCTCTCGTTATTTATCCATTTAATATTTCTTCTCTTCTCCTGAAACTCAAGATTCTTGGTTTCAGGAAAATAGTGCATTATGTGATACCAAAACTCACGCCAGGCAAGCTCCGACACATATGCGTTAGGCTCCGGGCAAGCCCTCATCGCTGCGTTATATACTTTTCTCACCGATACTGTGCCAAACCTTAAATAGGGCGATAGCCTGGATGTGCCGTCAATAAACGGAAAGTCTCTTCTCTCATTGTATTCTTTAAAATTAAAGCTCCATAATCTTTGATCTGGGTACTCAATCGGCCATAGGGTATTCTTATTATGGCTTATCTCCTGGATCATGCTCTCAAGAGATGAAATTAAAAACTCAGGTGAATTAATTTTCTCAGGCCCAGGTAGTTCCTGACCTTTTTGCTTGCTCTTCCAAAGCCTGTAAAAAGGTGTGAAGACTTTGCGCTGGTCAACATTCTCAGGCGGCACAAGGAAAGTGTCATTAAATTTCTCAAATCTGACCCCGCTTGATTTACAGAAATGTTCTATTTTTAAGTCCCTGCTTATTCCAGAGAAGCCATAGGCTCTATTACAGTAGACAGAGTCAGCGTTATATGTTCTGATAATTCTGGGTATTACATCCTCCGCTCTCCCTTTTTGTACAAACAAATATGAGCCGAGGTTGCGGAGGTCTTTATCCAGTTTTTTAAGGGCGTCAAAGAAAAATCCGAGGCGTTTGCTTCGTGGGGGGTAATTTTCTAAAATATCGTCATCAAGTATGTAGATAGGGAGAATCTCACGTCCTTCACTAACGGCGTGAAATAATCCCGTATTATCCTCGGTCCTCAGGTCTTTCTTAAACCAGAATATTGTTCTTTCGTTTTTCATAGATTAATCGTTATACTTGCGCCAAGAAAGGGTGCGGAGTCGAAATCTTCTTTCTGAATCCTGTCTCCACTGCTGTCCTCAAGCTCAAGTGAGCCGTCAAAGAGCCAGCCTCCATAAGTATTTAGAGTTAAGTGTTTATTTACGGTATATGAAATTTTTCCAGCCAGAGGGAGGGTTTGAAATTCTCCAATTCCTCTTTCAAAATTTCCTTTCTTCTCAAGCCTGAACCTTCTAAGCTCATATCCCACGGATGAGGCCACCTTAAATCCCCTTCCCAGATCGTAAGATAGTTCGGCTTTAGGTCCGAAATCATTTCTGGCTCCGCTTGCAAGCGCTGTTAACCTGAAGCTCTGGGTGATCTTCCAGTCAATAAAGCCTATGGGATATCCAATTACACTCTGTTCTAACCGGCTCCCAACAAAACCCCCAATACCTACTGTGAGATTGGGGCCTGTCGTATAGCTTGCACCCGCCATCGCGCCTATGGTAAAAGAATCCCAGAATGGAGCTCCGGATTCCGCCCCATAGGAGATCATAGGCATAACAAAGACTCCCCAATTTTTATTAACCGCATATTTTACTCTCATATTATTGTTAGAGACACTAACATTTCTCCATGGCCTTAATCCGGCAAACCCCTGGGATCCCGAGAAATCAAAATTATAGTAGTTGAAACTTGCACCAAACACTACTTCCAGTTTGTCTGTGGCTGTGAAAGTGGCGTCGTGATTCAGGCCGAGTCTGGTTATGTTGAATTTGCCGCCTCTGTCAATGTCCGTATTAAACATATGATCCGCGTTTCCATTTAACCTGATTGCCCATCTTTGAAAAAAGCTTTTCTTTTGTTCTTGGTATCTTTCAAAACTTTCGGGCTGAGCTTGGGAAGGCAGGGAGCTCATAAAAAGAACTAAGATAATGACAGCAATGTATATATAGAACGGAACTGCTGCTGACAGGTTTCTGGTTTGTCATCTCTCCTCCAATTAAAACTATTACCAGCTAGTATAAGCTTTGTATTCGCTGATTCAAAGAGGAATTTAGCTTTTTTGTTAAATTTTTTGATGTGAAGCGTTCTCTGGATTAATTCTCATCTGAACAATAGTACGCGCGTCTTTGGATATGGCTCTTATCATATCGTCAAAAATAAATCTGTGAATCGGATAGAGGGCTCGCCAGTAAAGTACTCCCCAAAGGCCCGAGGGTTCAAATAGTGCCGTCTGCACGAGCCTTGTGCCATTGCTCTCAGGCAT
>SPCL01000160.1 GCA_004525335.1 Thermodesulfobacteriales bacterium | reverse complement strand
TTTATGGCCTGATGCGTTGATGGACTGCACGCGCGGCAGACGGAAATCCCAGACAATATCGGGTTGCAGAAAAGGAGCTACAAAACCGCCGCTGGCCCCGTCAACATGAACGGGTATATCATTTCCGGTCTTTTCCTGATAATCATCTAAGACTTGACACAACCGCTCAACAGGTTCATAACTCCCATCGTAAGTGCTTCCCATGATTGCAACGACTCCAATGGTATTTTCATCTACTAATTGCACCGCTATTTCAGGGTCGAGTATAAATCTGTCCCCCTCGCACGGAACATATCTGGGTTCAATATCCCAATACTTTACAAACTTTTTCCAACATATTTGAACATTGGCGCCCATTACCATATTCGGTTTAGAAGTGGATTTGCCTTGCGTTTCCATCTTTTTTCGCCATCGCCATTTAAGGGCCAGCCCCCCCAGCATACATGCTTCGCTGGATCCTATCGTTGAAGTTCCTACTGCCTCTTCATGATTGTGGGCATTCCACAACTTGGCAATAATATTTACACACCGAAGCTCAATTTCCGCCGTTTGCGGATATTCGTCTTTGTCAATCATATTCTTGTCAAAGCAATCAGCCATAAGCTGTGAGGCCTCGGGCTCCATATACGTCTGAACGAAGGTAGCTAGGTTTAATCTTGAATTTCCGTCTAAAAATAATTCATCTTTAATTAAGTTGTAAGCAATGTCCGCCCGCATGCTCTGTTGAGGCATTTCATATCTCGGCAGCTCCAAATTCGATTTAGATGATTCGTACACGGATCGCAACGAGTTGTTAATACTTAACTTTGACTTATCATTATTTTTTTTACCTAGCAATTTTTGTCTCCTTACAGAAAAAGTTTCTACATCCTAGAAAGTTGAGAAATGATCGTAACGCATTATTGGTAACCGTAGTGCTTAGAATACATATTAGCTCACTATAAAGAAAGAGGAAAATCTCTATCACAAAAAACCGCATGCTCCTGAGAAGAGAATCAATTGTATTCCCTAAAATAGAACTAAAAATTAATACCCTCCGTATATTTAGCTATTAGAAGCTTCATCATCTTAATAAACAGGAGATGCTAAATATATGAATGAATCCAATGCCGTACGTGAAATATTAGAGGATTCGACTGAGCTGAATAACTATTGTAATAGTGAAAGAGTTACCAAACGCAAATCTGTACTCCAACTCTATTCACTCCCTTTTGATTATAAAGTGAGTTCAGATGAAGTTCTTGTGAGATTATTCGTCAGAAACCGCGATGAAAAAGCTTTTAATGAAATTGTAAAGCGTTACAGCTACATGATTTTGGGTTTTGCTATGAAGCTATGCCGCAACAATCATGATGCAGAGAATATTAAACAAGATGTTCTGCTAATTTTGGCTACCAAACTGCATACTTTTAAAGGAAGCTCAAAATTCTCGACATGGCTCTATAGAGTAACCCTAAACACTTGTTATAAATATCTAAAAGATTCAAACAAAAGGGCTAACAAAGAGATTAATTTAGATGAGTCCTTTCTAAGCCAACCACCTACTCAGCCTCAATGGAGCAAAAGACCTGATGAAATACTATTTTATCAAGAAAGAATAAATATTATAGAAAGAGCAGTGAACGAATTAACCGATAGCAATAAAGAAATATTTAAATTAAGAGATCTTAAAGGTTTCTCAAATGCAGAGGTCGGAAAACATACAGGTCTCTCAATCTCTGCAGTAAAATCAAGATTGTTAAGAGCCCGTCTAACACTGAAGGAAAAAATATCGGACTATTTTGAAACTGCATGAGATAATCTAGATTGCAAAAATGGAAGAATGCAGCAAACAAATAAAGGATTTAGAGTTTATAAATATAACAATGATAGCCAAATTTGAAACTTGTCATACAAGTATTTTGAAACCTATACTATCTGTATTAATCATTATATCCGAGCTAAACACAAAACTACCGATTGACAAAAATTATGATTTAACTACAATGGATCAAAGGTTGGTCGGTACTTTAAATATGGATCAAAAGTCTAATCGCGAACTAGATCAAAAGTTAATTGAACAAGTCAAAAATGGCGACAAAAGTGCGTTTAAAGAAATCTACGCCCGTTTTTCCCAAGTGACATACAATCTCGCACTCAGAATACTTAAAGACAAGGAAGATGCTGAGGAAGTGGTCCAGGAAATCTTCTTACAAATCTGGAATAAAGCATATTCATACGATCCCGATAGAGGTGCTGTATCTACTTGGGTAGTAAATATTACAAGAAGCAGATCAATTGATAAATTAAGAACTGTGGGATATAGGAATAAGAATGTAGAGATTGACGAAGAAAAAGTGAACTCAAATGTTGATTTGTCTCGTACAATAGAAGATAGGGATGAAAGCAAAAATGTGATCAGACAGGCGCTAGATTCATTGCCTGACAAGCAGCGTATTGCTATAGAGTTGGTATATTTTGAAGGGCTTACGCATATAGAAGCATCAGAAAAATTGGAAGAGCCCGTAGGAACCATTAAAACCAGGATCCGCTTAGGGGTAATGAAATTAAAAGATATAATAATGCCGTATATTGGGGATTTGAATTAAATGGGCCACGATAAAGAAAAATATGAAGACCAGATAACCCTTTTTGCTCTTGGTCTTTTAAAAGGATACGAGCTGAGACAGCTTGAGGAACACTTAGACGCTGGTTGTGAAATTTGCGAACAGCTGATGAGAGAAAGCGAGCTTACTCTATCCTCACTTGCCTATTCTTTAGATGATAGCCCGCTTTCTCCCCAAGTTGAGAATAAAATCTTTGATAGAATAGAAGCCCAAGAAACTGCACCTTCAAAAACTCCAAAGTTAAGTTTCTGGAACAGTATTAAACCTATATGGTTAAATCTAGGAAGCGCTGTGGCTGTAGTATTATTGGTATTTCTTTTTGCAAACAATATGTCTTTAAGAAATGAGCTGTCGGTGCAGAAACAAGATATAAAAAACTTGCAGGCAAGCGCCGGAAAAGAAACTGAAATGATGGATTTTGTAATGAATCCCAATGTTCAAACTGTAAAACTCGCGGGAACGATGTCCGAGCTAAACTCTTCGGGGAAACTTCTATGGGATGAAGATTCTACCAGAGCTTTGTTATTAGTATCTAATATCCCGACTCTTGAGGAAGGAATGACATATCAAATATGGTGCATGGAAAATGGCATACCTGTGAGCCTGGGGACATTTAAAGTCAATGAAAATGGCGAGAAAATGATGGAGATAAAATCCATGCCTAGGCCTTCAAAAGAAATGGAAGTCCTAATTACTTTAGAACCTGATGGAGGAATGCCTCATCCAACAGGTGCAACTTATTTAGCAGGATCAATATAGAACACATAGTTAGGGAGGGAATTAATTATGGGCAATCGAACTAAAGAACTGGATAAACTCAATGACCAACTAAGTGAGCAGATGGAGATAATCCTTAAATGCACAATTGAGAACAAAAAATACGGCAAACTCTTATTAGCCTCCCCACCTACTTCCAGATATCCATACGTATATCCAAGAGACACCAACTGCGCAACGCAGCTCATGAGAAGGCTTGCAGGGTCCACAAATGATTATGATTGCAGAGAGCAGGCTTTTGAAATTTTGAAGTCTATGGCCTATTTCATGAAAGACTGTATTTCCCCTGAGGGAAGCTGGGGGCAGCGTTATAGCCTGGATGGAGAAAACAAAAGTATTTACAAACAGGAAGACAACGTAGCTCACGGTATCGCCATTATTTGCAATTATCTCCTTACCGCAAGGTTTTTAAAAAGACCGGTAGAGAATATGGACGATTTCTTTGTCTGTATAAATAAAGCGCTTGATTACAGCTATACAGTGCTCTACGAAAAAGAACTCAATCTCTTTTATTCAACAACATCAATTCATGAATCGGCTATGGAAGAGGGGTACACATGCTGGGTTAATTTCTCATTCCTATATGCCTACTCACTTGCGAATGAGGTTGCGGACAAAAAAGATAAAAAGAATATTATAAGACCCGAGTTCCTTAATTTCCGCCATCAGTTTCTCTATTCGGTAAGTGAATTATTCATTGGTGACGACAGATATATTAGAAGGACAGCCCCTGACGGTACAAGAGATATGAGGCCCGATTTCACACTCCTTAGTCCTTTTTATTTCGGGTTCTTGCATTACAAGACACAGATGGAAAACAGTGTTCGTTATTTAGAAAAACAGCTGTGGGATCCAGAGCTCGGAATGATAATGCGCTACCTACCTTTCTACAAAGACTTCTCAACCCATGTCCATGCCGGCAACGGTCCATGGCTTCAATACACCGCGGTTCTGGCCCAATTTCACTACTGGAACGGTAATATATACAGAGGGGATGAACTACTCGGTATGATTGACTCCTATAAGAATGAAAAGGGTGAAATACCCGAGCATCTTTCTACATGTCAGAGGTTTGAGGAATTTATGGAAAGGGAGTGGAATCCCGGAATAGATTTTCAAAAAGAGTTCTACAAGCCGATACTACTGGAAAACGTCGAGTTTGATAAGATTTTAGAAGAAGCAAATAACATGCATAAATCTTATTATGAAACGGGCAAAAGCTGCATTATCAGGGATGACT
>SPCL01000249.1 GCA_004525335.1 Thermodesulfobacteriales bacterium | reverse complement strand
TATCTACACTGGCCAAGATTGCAAACGGCATTGCAGATACTCTCATAACAAGAATTGCACAGGTAGCGCTAAAAGAAAGAAGAAGGCTTGTTATAGCTCTAAGAGAAACTCCCTTGAGTTCAATAGCCTTAGAAAATGCCCTTAAACTTTCTAGAGAAGGGGCTATTATTGCCCCTATCTGTCCGCCTCATTACATGGGTGCTGAAAGTGTAGAGAAGATAATAGAAGGGTATGTTGATAAAGTATTGAATCTGCTTGGAGTTGATACTGGAAACGGGTGGAGACACGAAGAATTAGAGTAAATGTCTATCAGATTTTATTTGTTGCCTAAGTTCTCCGAGAATAATTCCTAATTTCATTTATACTAATCTGTTTAAAGACCGATCCTAAAAGTATGATTTATATGTAGGGACTAAATAATGGCAAAAAAGCAGTTTTACGATCTTAGAGAATTCATAACTTACTTAGAAAAAATAGGTGATGTGAAGCATATCAAAGCTGAGGTTGACCCTGATTTAGAGATTGCAGAGATTGCAGACAGGACTGTTAAAGAAGGCGGGCCTGCGCTTATTTTTGAAAATGTTAAAGGGGCTTCCTATCCGCTAGCTATAAATCTTTTTGGCACTGAAGAAAGGGTCGAATTAGCACTTGGTAGAAAGCCAAGGGATGTAGGTGAAGAGTTGGTTGACTTGTTCCATAAATTAAATCCTCCTTCTCTAAAATCATTCTTTTCCGTTTTACCCAGAGCCTATGAGCTTTTATCCATGAGGACTAAAAAGGCAAAGTGGGGGTTCTCTCAAGAAATAGAAGAACGTGCGGATTTAACAAAACTTCCGATAATAAAATGCTGGCCCTTAGACGGTGGCCGCTTCATCACACTGGGCTTGGTGCTTACTCAAGATCCCGTTACCAACAAACGAAACTTGGGCATATATAGAATGCAGGTTTATGATGAGAAGACCACAGGCATGCACTGGCATGCTCATAAAGGCGGAGCCGCTCATTATCATGAAGCAGGAAAGCTTGGTAAAGATTTAGAAGTAGCTGTTGTGCTCGGCGGCGATCCAAAGATGATCTTTTCTGCCATTGCGCCGCTCCCGGAAGGGATGGACGAGCTTGCATTTGCAAGTTTTCTAAGGGGAAAGCCAATACCAATGGTTCCGGCAAAGAGTATCTCTCTTACTGTTCCGGGAAATGCTGAGTTTATTATTGAAGGCACAGTTCCTCAAAATGAACTTAGGGAAGAAGGTCCATTTGGAGATCATTTCGGCCACTACTCAATGGAAGCTGATTTTCCTGTATTTAACTTAAGCCGCATCACACACAGAATTAATCCTATATTCCCGGCAACTATTGTAGGCAAGCCGCCAATGGAGGATGTGTTTCTAGGCATGGCCGCGGGTGATATGTTCTCACCTCTGACACGTATTATTCATCCTGAAGTCAAAGATATGTGGGCCTATCCCGAAGCCGGCTTCCATAATTTGCTAGTTGTCTCAGTTGATGAGCGTTATCCTAAAAATGGTATTAAAGCTATGCTGGCACTCTGGGGTACAGGGCAGCTTATCCTGACAAAAGTTATGATAATTGTTTCAAGTGATGTCAACCCAAGAGACTGGGACGCCGTGCTGAGAGAGATTGGAGAGAATTTTGATCCTAATGAAGATTTTCTTATGATCCCTTGGGCGCCGCTCGACACGCTCGATTTTACAAGTGGCAAATTCAACGTCGGCAGCAAGATGGGTATAAATGCAGTAAGGACCTCTAGAAATGGAAGAAAGAAAAAACCTGTTCCCACAAATCTTCCCGACCCAAGAGCTAAATATAAAGAAATTATCGATTGGAAGTTACTGCCTGGTGGAATTCTAGCGATAAAGCTTGATAAGAAACCAAAAGAAATGCTTAAAAAACTTTTTAAAACAAAGGGCTATGAAGATGTGAGGATTATCGCAATTGTAAGCCCTGATATTGATGTACACAATACGACTGAGCTTATCTGGGGCATCTTTACACGCTTTGATCCTTATTTGGATGTGATCTTTGAACATACAGAGCTTAAAGGCTCGGCTGTAGTTTACGGCGGACGGATGGGGATAGATGCAACAACAAAAAGCTGGTATCCTAAGGTGATCGAAATGTCTGAGGATATCAAGGAGATGGTAGATAAGAGATGGAAAGAATACTGGCAGATGTAGAAAAACTTTGTTTTGATAAAGAACTTTTCCCAATAATCCAGAAGGTTGAAAAAAGCGAACGTCTCACATTTGAAGACGGCATGACCATTATGGGAACAGAGGATTTAAATACCGTCGGAATGCTAGCGGATTATGTCAAACGCCAAAGGGTAGGGGACAAAGTCTATTTTGTTGTAAACCGCCACATTAATCCATCTAACATTTGCGCCATCTCATGCAGGTTCTGTGCTTTTGGAGTAACCAAAAAATCTGCCAATGCATATGAGCTGTCTCATGAGCAAATTTTATCCATGTTGAGTGACGACATTAGAGAAGTCCACATAGTCGGCGGCGAAAGCCCCGATCTGCCTTACGAATACTATCTCGATCTTCTCCGAACGGTCCGGGAATCCGCCCCAAACGCCTCCATCAAGGCTTTTACCATGGTTGAACTTGGGCGAATCTTTGCAGTTTCAGGTAAGTCAATGGATGAGACTATAC
>SPCL01000252.1 GCA_004525335.1 Thermodesulfobacteriales bacterium | reverse complement strand
TTTGCTGCTTTTTTCCCACTAGCCTTGCTAGTTTTTTTCTTAGATGTTTTTTTGCTGTCCTTTCCTTTAGCTTCTTTAGTGTTACGTAAAAACGACTTCTTGTGAACATCCGAATAAGCCCCTTTGGGATAGTGCTCATCGTAGAACTCAACATCAATATTCATGGCTTGAAAAACCAAGCGCATATACATTGGATCAACAAATGCAGGGAACCTTCCGTATGTGTCGTAAATGTAATTAGCAACATCTTTTACAATCTGCTTTGTAGTTTCTGTTGACTGAGGCGCTCTCATTAAGTGCTTGTCAGCTTCGGTGTAGGGGAAAGGCTTTGTTGATTCCCAATTAGCATCTTTATGCTCGTGAAAAGCGTCAATAGCCTCATCCATATTTTTATAATAAGGCGGGCAATATCCTTCAAAAACTCCGTCTCTTCCAACCGGAATTGTTGCAGGAGGATCAAGGACTCCTTTCTTTGGCTGTATAAAATGAAAACCCAGTCCCTTAAAGAGCTCGGGAGAAGCACCCAGGGCAAATCTTGGAATAAACCCGCTAAAGGTCCATCCTGCAAGACCTAACGCCTGCAGTCCGAGGCTCATATTCTGACATATAAATGCCTGCTCAACATTAAGCCCTGTTAGGACTCTAGACTCGAGATCAAACAAAGACATTTTAACGCTATCTTTTAATCTGCCTTTCTTGATCCACTTACTTACTCCAGCCGGTTTTCCCGTGAGGTCATCTATAATTGTAAAGCCATATGTATGACTGCAGTAAAGATGAAGTAGGTTTAAATACTCCTCTGTAATGTCGGTTACCGGAATGAAAACTGAAGTTCCGGGCTTGTTCGTGTTCCACTGGTTAAAATCAAAAAGCCCCGGCATACGGTCAGGAAGATCAGCTCTTCCATCATCTAGCTTAACAAGGCTTTCTCGATATAGCTCTAAGACCCTTTCCATCCTTTCATTACGGCTCATTTTAAAGAACATGTCCAGCTCATGGTTTTTAGGAAGCATGTGTTTTACATTAACATGATATAGGCCGTCATCATTTGTAAAAAATAGTTCGGTGCCGTGGTTATTACAAGCAGAGGGCCAGGTGCGCCCTGTCCACTGGCAAAGAAGGTCAATACCGGTTTCAGGGGGAAGATCGGCTAGGCAAAGCCCGGTGAGTCCCGTTCCTGACCAAACCAAAAGAGCTTCTTCCATTTCCTCAAGAGGTTTAGGAGCATATTTAGATTTAAAACCAAGTGTTTGATCGGGCAGTTCCATACCAAGCCCAAAACGTCTTGAACGGCGGTTAAAAATTGAATCAAATAACGGATACTTGAGCGCCTCTTCATATCTCTTATTTAATTTAAATTTGCCAGCCTCTTTTTCATTTTTGCTTTTGCCGTTACCCTTCTTAGCCATGCTATTGCCTCCGATTTATTTATGGACAATCTTTAGTATTAAAATCAAATAGAGAATTTAAAGTAATTTAGCAGAAATTGCAAGATATAACTGTTGCTTATTAGGAGTAGATAAATTAGCAGATTAAAGATTTTCCTCATTTCATTCATAGCCCTAGTTTTAACCGTGCCATGGTTTTTTACAGATTTTAACGGGCTATTATTTTAGGCTTCCCGGCTTGGGAGGTTATTAACTAATTTGATTACGATTGCGATAGTTTCTTTATTTATAAATTCTACTGAAGTTAGGGTAAATTCTAAGGAACGGGTATAAGATTTTAAAGTGAAGATCCCCTATGGTCTCCCGCAAATATCATTTTCCCACTTGGCTTATCAACTCCGCCGTCTGGCTCAAGTGTTACGGAATATTGCTCGATATTTCCTAGATCAGATACAGATTCAAGCCTGACAATATTGCTCCCCTTACTGTCAACTTTAAAAACCGCGATGCTTCTATGAGTACCATCAGCTTTTACCCACCACTGATAGGTTTTACCCTCAGGAGCTTCTGCTAGATCAAGACAATAGAACAAAGCCTCGTCATCATCTTTATCTATAAGCACACCGCTTCCCGCTTCTGCGTTATCATGCATATTCGATAGCTGTATAACAAATACGTCCGGGTCTTCCAAAAATTCGGTTAACTCATCAAGGTTGGCATATGCCTCTGTTAATGTTTCCATTTCCGATTCTTTTTTGGCAATAACAGTTTTTAATGAGTTTATGATATTTTCCTGGTTTGTGATTTTTTCTTGAAGCTCAGCAATCTGCGTATTTTCTGTTTTGAGTTTTTGGTTAAGTGAGTTGTTTGAAATGAAGAGTATTAATATTAATCCAACTGCTACAGCCCCTCCGAGAGAGAGTCCTAGGTTCCAGAACCTTGACCAAAATGGAGGCGACGTTTGTGATGCCGGCAATTCCCTGGCCCCGAGTATTTCAGCAAGAACTTTCTTTTTAAGCTCAGGCCCCGGCATCAGACCTTTAGATGCGTATGAGAGATGGGAAGTTACATCCTGATACTCCCGTAACAACTCCTGAGCATCAGCAGAACCTGAAGCTAAAATTTCCTCTAGCTCTTTAAGCTCTTCACCTTCTAATGCGCCCAAAGCGTATGCGGAAATAAGTTCTTCTAATTCTTGTCTATCCTTCATAT
>SPCL01000306.1 GCA_004525335.1 Thermodesulfobacteriales bacterium | reverse complement strand
TTCGATTTCTCTTAGTATTCTTAGGGATTCCTCTATGTGTTTCTTCATGTTGGTCTCGCTGGTGAAGATATATTTGATGATTCCTTGTTTATCGATTATGAATGTATATCTTCCCGGCAGCAAACCGAATCCTTTAGTCGCTCCATAGAGTTTACGGATTTTCCCACCTTCATCGCTGAGAAGTCTGAAGGGAAAAAGATACTCGTCTAGAAACCGTTTGTGTGATTCAACAGAGTCGCTGCTAACACCAATTACCTCTGCTCCTAAATCAGTAAAGTCCTCGTAGCTGTCCCTAAAGTGACAAGCTTGTGTGGTGCAGCCGGGCGAGAAAACCTTTGGGTAAAAGAATAAAACCACACTGGACTTTCCAAGATAGCTACTTATTGATACCAGTTCGCCATCTTGATCGGGTAATGTGAAATCTGGCGCAAGTTCCCCTACTTCTACCTTCGGCATAGATGATCATCAACATGGCAGCTTATTTACATAGCAAATGACGAACTGCGCGCACGCAGTAAAATCAGATATTTTCAACAAATTGTTTAGAGATTCTTATCCATCGACGTATCATTTCTTTGCTTGGAATCCAGTCTTTATCTTTCTCATGGAGGCGATTTCTATTCATTATTTTATGGAATAAATCATCTGGGTCTTGAATTGATAAATCATAAACTGTGTATATACTCATCTCTTTTAATAGAGTTACATGTTCAATTCTAATACCCTGAAGTTTTATCAAATCATTTTGAATTATTTGAGTTGAATTAATCGAGGAAATTTTTTGAGAAGGCTTTTTTTGCTGAATATAATCCTTAAAAATATTTGTATGGCCAATACTTTGAGTGAGAGAAAGTGCTCCAAATTCTTCGTATTGGTTTTTTCTTTCTTTCTCTTGTATAATCTGTTTATTACTCACAGCCTCAGCAGAAGCACGAATTCTCTTCTGTGCATCAAGTAATAATAATGCCTTATTCCTTGATATTGAGTTGTGGACACTATCAGGAGGAAAAAAATTCCTTCGAACGTGGATAATAATTGTAAAAATAACCAGACTAGTTGATCCAATAATGGCAAAGGACGCAGCAATTAATTGAAATGTCAGTAATCTGACTTGGAGTAGAATCTCGTTATAAAAAGTAAAAAGTGATATTAAAGAGAAAATCGCCACAAATATTAAAATGATCAATGTGATAGCCTGATCGAGTTTACTATCACTTAATATGATTTTTCACCTAGCTTTTTTCTTCAGATATAATACTTAAGAGTTATAGAACTAGAAACGTTATGAACCCTACCTCTGCTTTTTTGGGTTTGTGGGAATAAAATATTCACCAACCAACCGAGCACTGAATGCGCGCGCGCACCCCAGATGTTACAGAATAAGACACCGGATAGGCGAGACTTCATTATTGAGCTACTAGCAGAGAACTAAATTCTCTTGAAACCATTTCCAGAAAAATAAAGCTGAGTTACTGATTCTATCTTCTTTGATCTGTTGCCCTGGTTTCTCATCCAGGTACGTGATCTCGTAATATGGCTTGTATCTTTCATCCCAGAGAAGCCTCGTCTGCTCTCTGTGTCTTTTTCTTTTCACAGTTTTGCTTTACGATTTGGCGTTTAAGGGGTGCTTAGCTTTTTGTAGGATGGACTAGTGAAAATAAAAAAAGGGAGTTAGGACAGAATCACCATGTCTGTGTTTCTGATTTTATTTGGTCTTCCTGACCAAGTTGCCATCAGTTTGTCTACACTATCTGTTTCATAAATCCAGACTCTATTCCAAGGACAGCTAGGCGTATACATTCCCATTATCTTGATGCCTTTATGTCCCTTAGCATCAAAGTCCTTCTTCATCTCTTTCTCCCACGCGTTCATCTCTTCTACGGTTCCGTTCCAATTATAATAGAACAATACTAACACATTTTTTCACCTTTTTGAATCTAGATTCATCGTTTAATGAAGGATAAAATCATCGATATATTGAATTAAATGAGTATAGATTTAT
>SPCL01000299.1 GCA_004525335.1 Thermodesulfobacteriales bacterium | reverse complement strand
CAATTTGTCAAGTAATCCTAACCCCCCTGAGTTAAGCGATCTTTTCTTTGAACTTTCCAACGAAGACAGACTTGACATTATAAAGTTGATTGATAAAAACCCAAAAAAACTATCTTTGATATCGAAAGAACTTGATTTGCCTGTCCAAGAAATAAGTAGACAACTAAATAGATTAGTAAAAGTTAAACTTGTGACTAAGAATGGGGATGGTGCCTATCAAGTAACACTTATGGGGTTGAATTTGTTAGGGCTCCTTCCCGGTTACCAGTTCTTGGCGGAACATTTTGATTACTTTAATAATTATTCGCTTTTGACTCTGCCTAGAAACTTTAAAGGACGAATTGGAGAATTATTTCATTGTTCTCTTGTGCCATCTGTTTTGGTTTCATTTGCTAATATTGAAAAAATGATCCAAGAGGCTGAAGAATATATTCTTTCTATGGCAGATCAAAGAATTCTATCTCCTCAAGCATATTTTTTAGCGAATGAGGCATTAATGCGAGGAGTTGAAATGAAGATAATAGAACCTTGGGGGTACTCAGCACCATCGGAAGTTTACGATAATGTGCCTGTGGAGGTTTCAACCTCGATTAGAGATCACAGAATTAGGGGGGTTAAACAGGATAAAGTGCTTCCAAATGTTAAATTATCGTTATTCATGAATGAAAAGGAAGTTGCACTATTGGCTTTTCCTAATATTAAGGGAGAGTTTGATTACACTGGCTTCACTTCAACTGATGAAGCATTTATAGAATTTTGTTTAGAGTTGCATCAGTTTTATTGGAAAT
Source organism: Thermodesulfobacteriales bacterium (assembly GCA_004525335.1). Lineage (GTDB taxonomy): Bacteria > Desulfobacterota_D > UBA1144 > Nemesobacterales > UBA2774 > CR02bin9. Next base: position 1,250 of record SPCL01000299.1, on the reverse strand, counting down.
AAGCCAAGGTCAGAACTGATTATTCTTCATAATGACATATGCGCGCACTCTAAAAAAACCTCTTTTAATCTCAATAAAAATGCACCGAATAGTAACGAGTTACTAGTAAAATTGATAAATATTGTAATTGAGAGTAACACTCGCAGATTATGATATCCCGAATCAGACTGATATTTGCTCCTACGATTCCCCTCTTCTTCTATCTTGCCCTTTCCTCATGTGGTTCTTGTCAGGAAAAGTTCTTCTTCACTAGGATGGGGATAAGCAAGCCGTACAGTGAAATGAAGATGAGTGGCGTGTGAAGAACCAAATTCCATAGGGTATAACCTGGCATTATGAAATATGACATGGCGTTGAACAGACCAACTATTAGGCCAACAAAGCTGGTTGTTCTGAGAACATGTGTGTTGACTCTTGGATAAATTAAGGTCAAGAGGGCTATTATAACTGGCGTCGTGGGACAGTACATGACGCCAAAGGAAGAATTGAGCAGCAGCAACGGATTGAAATCAGGATTTAGTTGCGCATCTATTGGAGACCAGAAAGCCAAGAAAGCAAAAGGCAGAACCCAGTATCTCCACACTGGAAGCCGCTCGAAAACATAATTGTTCTGAGGTCTGTAGGCTTCCCAAACCCAGAACAGCCCCACGATCAATATTGTAACCAGATTTCCTGTTACCACCGCAAGTCCATAAGTGTCAGTCACTGCGATATGGTTGCTGAAGGCAATGAACAAGAACAGAATGGCGAAAAAGATGTCGACAATTCTGCCCACTCTCGATCCGTAAAGATATAGAGCAACAAGCAGCACCACAGTAACAACGTGAACGATCGGGCTAAGCCACAAGTATGCGACTGAAGTCTTCATTAGAACTTCTTTGATGACAAGTGGACTGTCTTGTTGGGAAAAAGGCAATGCCGCAAAGACTGGAAGAAACGAGCATATGAGAAGCACAACCAGAATCAGCAATGTCTTAGTCCGTTCTTTCATGAGAATATCTAGCGGGTAACATTTACTTTAAACTTCCCATTTCTGAAAATATCTGACAGCCGGGGGCGAACACATATTTGCCTGTAATTTGGTGCGGGAGGAGGGACCCGAACACAAATTTACTAGTAAGCAGGTAAGTATTTTACACGTAATAAATATAATATTGAGAGTTTTTAATCCCAATCTATAGACGTAATCTCGAAGCGCGCGTTATTCTTCTTTATGCTCATAACCAGCCAAAATGCCTTCTTCACGCCAT
>SPCL01000129.1 GCA_004525335.1 Thermodesulfobacteriales bacterium | reverse complement strand
GTCTTCATTGATCCCCGCTGCTGGGGCAAAGAATCTGGACACAAAATCATATTGATCCGACTCACAAACGCTAGTAACAATAATCCCTCTGGCTGGGACTGTCTTCAATAAATCAAAATTTGGATTTAAGTTCCTAACTTTTTCTTCATCTTCTACCTGAACCAGATAATCAAAACTATTTTTTCCTACATAGATAGGGTTAACCCCTAAGCCCTCTTTGAGACCTTCGGGAATAGGAGCTTCTTGTTCAGGGTCTGATGGAAAATCAAGTTCAATAATATCAGCGTTCTTTGAAGCTGTTAGTAGCCCGCTTCTTGTATTAAATTGCGCTATCTCAGAGGATTCCAGATAGCACTCTTCCCATAATATATGCGCGCTAGCCAATGTGGCATGACCGCAAAGATCAACTTCAACCGTTGGTGTAAACCATCTGAGGTTAAAACTATCTCCAACACTGTACAAGAATGCAGTTTCTGAGAGGTTCATTTCACCTGCAATATTTTGCATCCAGTTTTCATCAGCTTCATTGTCTAGGATGCAAACAGCTGCCGGATTACCCGAAAAAGGTTCATTTGTGAATGCATCAACTTGATAAATATTTATTCCCATAAGTATCGAATCCTCATCTTTGAAACTATAAATCCTTCAAAAATATTATAGATGTTCTTTTGATATAATAAACTTAAAATCGAAACCGATAACTATAACAAAATTAATTGTTATTGACATTTGTCCTGGTTTCTTTACTTTATAAGGGCTTTTATAGGATAAGCATAGCCGCTTGGATCTTATTTTAGAGGCCGAGACGGAGGAAACAATTGATAAACAATCACAAAGGACGGAACACAGGCCGTACCTCTAATAATTAAAATCAAATAAGCCAGTAGGGTTCTTTGCCCGATCTGGCTTTTTTACGTTTAGAGAAAACAAATGAAGAAAATAACAGTGCCAATCATAAGCTCGATGAAGGATAAAGAGAAGATAGTTATGATCACAGCTTATGATGCTCCTACAGCAAGAATAGTTGATGAAGCAGGAGTTGATATAGTTTTAGTTGGAGACTCTGTAGGCAATGTAATTCAAGGCTTATCAAATACACTGCCTGTAACAGTTGATGAGATGATTTACCATACGAGAATTGTATCCAGAGGAATTCAAAACGCACATCTTTGTGCCGATATGCCTTTTATGTCTTTTCAGTCTTCTAAAGAAGATGCCGTGAAGAACGCAGGCAGATTCGTTAAGGAAGCAGGAGCTGAGTCAGTCAAGCTTGAAGTGACAAACGACTATATCGATACAATTAGGGAAATAAGAAAAGCCGGTATCCCGGTTATGGGGCATATAGGCCTAAGACCGCAATCTTTCCACGATATGGGTGGATACAAGCTCCAAGGCAGGGGAAAGGGTGAAGGGGCAGAATTGCTGGCACTTGCGAAGAAAATCGAGGATGCAGGTGCTTTTTCTTTAGTATTGGAGAGCATCCCGCAAAAGCTGGCTAAGAAGATAACACGCTCAATTAAAATACCAACTATTGGAATAGGGGCAGGTCCTGATTGCGATGGACAGGTTCTAGTAATTAACGATCTGGTCGGTCTTTCAGAAGAACCTCTGCCAAAGTTCGTAAAAAAATACGCGGAAGTAAGAGAAACAATGAAAGAGGCCACAAAAGATTACGTTGACGAGGTAAAGAAAGGGGTCTTCCCATCATCTGAGCATTCATATGACTGAAAATATTAATATAAAAATAGTTGATAACGTTAAGGATATGCAGGCGCTTTCAAACCGCATTAAAAAGGAGGGGCGCATTATTTCTTTTGTCCCAACAATGGGGGCCCTTCACGAAGGGCATTTAAGCTTGATGCGAGTGGCAAAAGAGAAAGGCGACTTTCTAGTGGTGAGCATTTTTGTAAACCCTACCCAATTTGGCCCTAATGAAGATTTCAATAAATATACTAGAGACTTAAAAGGGGATATAGAGAAAGTTAGTGAGATTGGGGTGGACGTGGTCTTTTTCCCAGATGTAAACGAAATTTACCCTGAGGGATTTGAGACTTATGTAGAAGTCCAAGAACTCCAGAAACCACTCTGCGGACAATTTAGACCAGGCCATTTTAAAGGTGTTACAACTGTAGTATTAAAACTTTTCAATATTGTTAAGCCGGATATAGCGGTATTTGGAGAAAAGGATTACCAGCAGTTATTGATTATCAAGAAAATGGTCAGAGACCTTCATCTTGAAATTGAAATAATAGGGATGCCTATAATTAGAGAAGAAGACGGGCTAGCTCTTAGTTCAAGAAATGCTTATTTATCTCATGAAGATAGAGCACGGGCATTAGCTCTATCACAATCACTTCGTGAGATAGAAAAGAGATTTAAAGAAGGTAACAAGAATACTAATGATCTAGTTCAGTATGGGATAGAAATTCTCAACAAATCATCCATAACCGACATAGATTACTTAGAAATACGAAATGGACATACTCTTGAGTCTAAAAAAGAAGCACAACCGGGAGATTTAGTAGCCATTGCTGCAAGGATTGGAAATACAAGGCTTATTGATAATACCAAACTTTAGAGCACATAAGGTAAGGAGAAGACAAAATGGATAGGATACTTCTTAAATCTAAAATACATAGGGCAATTGTAACTGAGGCTGACCTCGAATACGAAGGAAGCATTACCGTCGATAGAAACCTAATGGATGCTGCAGACCTATTCCACTATGAACAGGTGCACATTTTCAATATCACAAACGGACATAGGTTCACTACATATGTTATAGAGGGGAAAAGGGGCTCAAACGTTATATGCGTTAATGGAGCCGCCGCTCATCTCGCTAGAGAGGGGGATTGTTTAATAGTTGCAAGCTTCGCTACTTATAATGAAGCGGAATGTAAAAGCCATGTCCCCAAGCTTACATATGTGGATGAAGGCAACAATATCATAAGGACTAAACCCGAAACGAAGAAACTAGAAGTAGCAAGAAGTTAATTGTTATTATTTCCCTGTTATAAATGGTTGGGCAGCTTCAAATTTTAAATAATTTTAACAAAAACAGAAGCTAAATTACAATAAATGCATCATAAATATTGACATAATATGTAATCGAGGTTATAAGTTAAAGTTATTAAAGGAGGATCTTGGGTACGCACTTCGTATCCGATCTATCATTTTTACAACACCTATACAGTATAACGACTAGACCATAGCCTTATTAAGCGGAGAGGATATATAATGAAAGCGGTCATACTTGCAGCCGGTAGAGGCAAAAGGCTTTACCCATACACAAAGTATATTCCTAAGTGTTTGTTAGAAATCGGCGGCGAGACAATATTAGAGCATCAAATCAACCACATTAGAGATTGTGGAATTGATGAAATTGTCATTGTTGTTGGATTTGGTTTTGAGAAAGTAGAAAACTTTCTTAGAAACTATGACGGGTTAGGAATGAAAATCAAAACCCTCTATAACCCATTTTATCAAACAACAAATAGCCTTATCTCTCTCTGGATAGCCAGGGGAGAAATGGATAGCGACATGGTTGTTATGAACGGTGATGATGTTTTTGAAATAGATGTATTAGAGCAAGCTCTTAGAATGAGGGATGAAAAAATTTGTCTTCCAGTAAAACGCAAAACTAATTATGAAGACGAAGATATGAAAGTTGTGATTCAAGAAAATAAAATAGTTGATATTAGCAAAACATTAACAAGCAGAGCATCTGCTGAGTCAGTAGGTGTCAGGGTTTTCAGAGACACCGGGGTTGAGCTACTTAAGAGATCCATAGAAGAAGAAATGAGAACCAGTGGGGCTGAAAACAAATGGTATATTTCAGCTATTCACAGGCTAATCAAAAAAGGATATAAAGTTAAGTCACTCGATATAGATGATCTTTTCTGGATGGATGTTGATTATCCAAGTGATTTATTTAAAGCAAGACTCAACTCTGATAAGTTTATCAAGAAATCATACCAAGAAAGGGTCCTAAGAGTAGTAGAAACAAGTTAACGACATGAACCATGCAATAGTTGTAGCGGCAGGTAGAGCTATAGAAAACACTGACCTGAGCACCTATGGTGGTATCGAATTCGGTTCACTTCCTCAAATTAAGCGCCTAATAATTACTGCTCAGAGAGCAGGAATTGATCACTTCACAATAATCACAGAAGATAGTGACTCCCCCTTAAGAGATCTTTTGGCAAATGACAATAGGATTGAGAGCTCTATAGACTGGGCAACAATAAAAGAACAGATAGATTTTAAAGATATCCCCTATCTAATACTTCAATCAAACCTTCTTACGACACCCGAGGCGCTATCTAATTTTATTGATACCGATGTTGATAAGGATGATATCTTTATTCTAACCGATACTTCGGATGATCCATGGATCAAAATGAATGAAGACCGTGTTGAAGAAATAGCTTCTAACGGGGGCAAAGCAGTTGGGGCCTTTATAGCATCGGGCAACCTGTTAGGGCACTACTTCTCAGACACTAAGTCACTTAACACAATGATCCCTCAACTGATAAATGAAGGGAAAGCTAAGTACAGAAAGTTTTCCGGTAAGTATTGGATGCGATTGTCTGAGGACGCTAATACGGCAAAACAAGCGGAAGATCTCATTTTCAACTATGTAGGAAAAACTGCTACAGGATGGATCTCAATAAATATTAATAGTAAATTTTCTCTGCCTACCAGCAGACAACTAATCAAAACACCTCTTACCCCAAATATGATCAGTATCGGAATAAATATTATAGGCTCGTTATGCGGCATATTTTATGTTTTAGGGCATCCTGTGATAGGAGCCCTTTTGATGCACGCGGCAACTATTTTAGATAGGTGTGATGGTGAAGTAGCTAGGGTTAAATTAATGGAGACCAGGAAAGGACAGTGGGTTGATACAATTTCAGACCAGTTTACTGTGCTTTCTTTCTTATTGGGAGTACCTATAGGGTATTATTTAATTTCAGATAAGCCAATTGCCCTTGTTTTGGGTGGGATAAATGTTTCAATTTTCATATTTGTTGTAATATGGTCTTTTTATTTCCTATCAAAATACACCAATTCAGGAAGCTTGGTTACATATTTTGAAGTGGATCAACTCGTTGAACCCCAGAAAACATCTTTTATGAGAAAAATCATAAAGATTGTACGCCCTATGGGAAGACGAAATGTATATTCAACAGCATTTGTCTTTATAGCAATATTTGGAGGCTATCCATGGTTACTAGGACTTACGACCATTGCTGCAATATTGTTTTTTATTCACCAATTTGAGGATATACTTAAGCTAAGAAAAGTTAAGCCTGACAAACAGATCCAGAACTAAATATTATAAAAGGAAAAAAATGATGAGTGATACAAACAAAGAAACACAAGAGAATAATCAAAACACAGAATACAGAAAAGCTGATTATGAAACTAAGGAATATGCAAATGGGTTTATTGCATCTTTCATTAACATGGTAGAGAACTTCAATGTTAAGTTTTCCAAACATGGGAATCCCCCTATTTACGAAAACTCAACCTTTCCATGGGTCAAAGAAATTGAAGACAACTGGGAGAAAATAAGGGCAGAGTTAGATCAGGTTATGGAGAGACGGGAAGACCTCCCAAGCTTTCATGAAATAATGCCCGAGGTTGAAACTATCACAACCGACAACAACTGGAAAACCTTTTTTCTTGCGGGATACGGTCTTGAAAGTGATGAAAACACAAGAAGATGTCCCGAAACAACTCGTCTACTAAGAAAGATCCCCGGCATGAAAACAGC
>SPCL01000163.1 GCA_004525335.1 Thermodesulfobacteriales bacterium | reverse complement strand
TGTCTTATCGAACCAGTATTTAGAAATCTGATTCAGAACAGCCCCTTTACCGGGAATCCCTTCAGCCATAATAACGTCATAAGCTGAGATTCGGTCAGTAACAACAATTAGTAATTCTTTCCCCAAGTCATAGATATCTCGCACCTTTCCTCTTGTGGGAGGGGTTACTCCATCAAAGTTGGTCTGCAATACAATATTGTCTTGATTCATAATTTAGTCTCTTTAGATTTAATTTGAATTATTTTACTGACTGTTCTTCTTGAGCAGCTTCCTCTTGCTTCTTTTTTCTTGAGGCTTCCATCAAGTCCTTAAACAGCCACATTACTAGGAACGGCATAAAGAAAAATAGCCAATAATATAATCCTGAACTCATACCTTTATCTTTAAGAGCAGCAGCTATAAGTAGTCCAATTAGATCTAAAACTGCTACAATAAAAAATACTATGAAGGCTCTTTTTCTATCATCTACTTTTGTGAATCTTTTAAAAAAGTATTGTGCAATCCTAGTTAAGATAAATACATTAGTAAAAGAGCCGATTAATGACCATAGTATTCCTGTATCCATATTTTGTATACCCTTTATTAGTTAGTATTTTATTGTTAAATCTTACTTGAATTTTCACCCTTGAGCATTATCTTGAATATAGTACTTAAATCAAGAAATATTAGCTACATTAGGAGACAAAAATGAACACTTTGAAAAGTTTGGTATTACTTGTAGCACTTTCCGCATTATTAATTGGAATTGGCGCATACCTTGGCGGACAGGGCGGCGCTACTATAGCACTCGTTATAGCGCTAGTCATGAACTTCGCTAGCTATTGGTGGAGCGACAAGATCGTGCTAAAAATGTATAAGGCCACAGAGCTCAAATATGAGAACGCTCCGGAGCTCTATGGAGATATACAGGAGCTGGCTCAAAATGCCGGACTACCTATGCCCAAGGTTTATATAACACCTCAGGACCAGCCAAATGCTTTTGCAACCGGTAGAGATCCAAACCATGCAGCCGTGGCCGTTACTCAAGGAATCATGAGGCTTCTTAGCCGTGAGGAGCTAAAAGGTGTACTTGCGCACGAGTTGGCGCATGTTAAGAACAGAGACATTTTAATTAGCTCCATAGCTGCCACAATTGCTACAGCCATCACATATCTAGCATACTTCGCAATGTTTTTTGGAGGAGGAAGAAATAGAGGCGGAAACCCAATTGCAGTAATAGCTATGGTTATACTAGCCCCTCTCGCAGCTACAGTTATAAGAATGACTATTTCTAGAACAAGAGAATACGGCGCTGATAAAGGCGGAGCTGAGATTTGCGGCAACCCAATACATCTTGCTAATGCGCTTAGGAAACTAGAGGCGGCTTCACATAGAATACCGCTTCAAATAAGTGAGCAGGCAGCTGACAGCACTTCCCATATGCTTATAGCAAGCCCCCTTTCAGGGAAAGGACTCGCTTCACTATTTAGCACTCATCCTCCTATGGAAGAGCGCATAAGACGACTTGAAGCTATGGTTAGCGGGATGGGCTAATTTCACCCTATGAATCTAATCAGAACTTGCTGAATCATATAAGACATGCCTAAACCAAAGAAGTTTGTAAAAATTACACATAGAACTAGCGGCATGTTATTAGCCGAAGGACCTATGGGATGGGGTATTACACCGTTTGAAGGTAATTACTATATTCGCAAAAAATACCTTAAGACCGATAACTTTAAGATAAATTATATACCGGGGTTTTGCTTTTATAAGTTTTTCTATGTGTGGATGAATTTGGTTCTGAAAGACGGCAAGAAAGCTTCTAACCTAGCCTGGCTATACTGGTTTCCAAACCCACTGCTTCCGTTTATCTGGTTTAGAGTTGCTGTCCCGGGCATGCATCCAGAACTCAAGGTAGAAGAATACAAAGTATCAAACTAGTTAGATATATAAGATTTCGTTACTCTTACTGATCACCAATATTTTCAATATGAGCTGTAACAAGGTCCCATCTTTCGTAAGATTTTTGCAGATCTTCAGCGATCTCACGATAATTAAGAGATAGATCTTCTACACGTCCTTTCTCGTTAAAACTTGAGGGATCGGCAAGAAACTGCTCTAATTCAATCCTTTTATCTTCGCAAGAGTGAATTTTCTTCTCCAGATTAGAAAGCGCAGTCTTAAGCTGTTTTACGGATAACTCTTCCCAATTATCCATATTCTCTATGCCATGCTCAACTACTTCCTTATAAAGGCGGTTACGCCTCTCAGCTTCCTTACGCTTGTCCTTAGAAGGGCGGGGTTTGTCGAGCGTTTGCACCGTCTCATTTTTATTATTATTAAGCGAGTCGGATAACTCCTCTTCTCTTTTTGTCTGATGATAATGAAAATCTGAGTATGTCCCGGGATATGTAACTAAACCTTTATCCTCAGCATACCAAATCTTATTTGCAACCCGATCAAGAAAATGCCGGTCATGGCTAACAACAACGAAGGTGCCTTTATAATTTCTGAGCGAATCTATCAACACGTTTCTGGACTGTATATCCAAATGGTTAGTTGGCTCGTCCAATATCATAAAATTCTTTGGGGATAAGAGTGTTTTTGCAAGCGCTATACGGCTTTTCTCTCCACCTGACAAAACACTCACAGGTTTAAATACGTCGTCAGCCTTAAATAAAAAAGCTCCTAACAAAGTCCTGATTTCAGTGTCGTTCTGCGTGTGGCCTGCAGATTTAAGCTCTTCGATTATTTTGTTTGAAGGATCAAGAGACTCAGCTTGGTGTTGCGCGAAGTATGTCAGCTCTACATTATGACCCAACTTCCTCTTACCATCAAAGGGCTCTGTACCAAGAAGCATTCTTGCAAGAGTACTCTTTCCGGCACCGTTTTTTCCAATGAGAGCAATCTTGTCGCCCCTGGATATTTCAAGAGGTCTCACGTCCTCAAAGACCTTAAGCTCTGTGCCGTCTTTGTTCTTATATGATTTGGAAAACTGCGATAACTCAAGCACAATCTTTCCTGATTGTTTAGGCTCCGGAAAATTAAATTTAATAGAAGCATCGTCAGATTCGGGAACCGGAATACGCTCTAACTTTTCAAGCATTTTAATACGACTCTGAGCCTGCTTTGCTTTGGTGTTTTTGTAGCGAAACCGCTCAATAAATCGCTCGGTCTCCTTGATCATTCGCTGTTGGTTGTCATATGCGGATTTCTGAATCTCAAGCCGTGACTGACGTTCTTCAACATAAGAAGAGTAATTACCTGCGTACTCGGTAATTTGCCCCGTGCTCAATTCAGCAATAGTAGTCACCATACGGTTTAAAAAATATTGATCGTGAGAAACGAGAATCACACTGCCTTGAAAGCGTTTTAAATATTCCTCTAGCCAGTCTATGCTCTCAATATCCAGATGGTTAGTGGGCTCATCTAATAAAAGTATGTTGGGGTTCTGTAAAAGGAGTTTCGCAAGCGCAACCCTCATTCTCCATCCACCGGAAAAAGTACTTAGAGGCCTATCTAAATCACCTACTTCAAAACCAAGCCCAAGAAGCAGCTTTTCACTCTGAAACTTTATTGTATGAGAGTCCCTGGTTCTTAATTCATTGTGTATGGCATCTAGTCTCGCAAGGTTTTTTTTGTATTCCCCCGAGGAATGATCTTCTATCTCGTTTAATTGCTCAGCAATGGATTCTGATTCGCTTTCTAAGTCGAGCACTTCCTTAAAAACGCTAAGCGCTTCTTCCAAAACCGTTCTGCCCGTATCGAACTCTTCAACCTCTTGGGGCAGATATCCGATTACATATGAAGGGGGTACGGTTAAAGCTCCGCTATCCGGGGTGTATAAGCCCGCCAGCATGTTTAACAAAGTTGTCTTACCTACACCGTTTGGTCCGAATAAACCTATTCTCTTCCCGTCTTTTATATGCCAGGAAAGGTTTTTGAAAATTTCTCTTGATCCAAACGACAGGGTTATATCTTTAAGTTGAATCATTTAATTAGAATAATTTTGAGTACCAATTTCGTTCTTCTACTCTCTTGTAAACTCTATCTTTGTTTTGATATAACTAGACTCGCCTTCGGGCTTTAGAACTAATTTATTTTTATCGTCTTTAAACTCGTAAGAAAAATTAAGCTCACTATCTCCTTCGACATCCAAGGTTAGCGTATTGTCATCGTATTCGTATTTTCCATCCAAATTGACAGATAGGGTTTTACCAATCGACAGCTCAAACGTGTGGTCGCTCTGAAACTCTAAATTAAAAGCCCCGGATACCCAATTTCCAACAAAAGGGTCTACCAGTTTTTCTATCGAGCTGCATCCGGCAAAACCCCCTATTGCAAAAACAATTAGAAACATCATTTTAAAATTTCTATTCATGATTGCTCACCCTCTCTTCATCGTAATTAATTTCAGCTAAAATATTTACCAATAAGATACACT
>SPCL01000205.1 GCA_004525335.1 Thermodesulfobacteriales bacterium | reverse complement strand
TATATTCTCTATAAAATATTTTTTGCGCTTTGAATAACATGTCATTGGGGAAGTAAGCGGAAAAAGCCAGAAATCTCTAATTTACGTGGTACAGCTTTGGGGTGAGGCTCACAGCTTGAGTGAGACTTTCTCTGTCATCTTTTAACATTTTATCCAGGTGATTGATTTCTTACGCTAATCTTACCTGTCAATTCTCTTATTTGATCTAATCCAATGCGATGACAAAAATCGCCGAATCTTTCGTCATTCATTTTATTTTCGTGATATGTTTCGATGAATTCAGCTATTCTGTCTGCTAGATCATCTTCGCTCACAAGCTCATCATAGAGTTTATTTAATCTGGTTCCCAGGTGATTTCCACCCAAATAGATATTGTGTTTGCCGGGAGATGTGCCCATGATACCGATTTCGGCTACCGGAGGCCGTGAGCACGCATTTGGACATCCGCTCATACGAATTGTTATAGCTTCATTGCCATAACCTCTTTGCTCCAGCTCATCAATGAGATAGGGAAGAAATCTTTCGGATTCTGCAAGGGCAAGCCCGCAGGTTGGCAAGGCCGGGCAGGCCATCGAGTTTAGTCTGAGGGCTGAATATTCTTCTTCAGATTTTATTTCGTATTTTGCAAATTCGGATTTTATCTCTTCTATCTTATCTTCAGGGATGCCCGCAAGTATGATGTCCTGAAGAGGGGTCAGCCGTACTCCCGTCCTGAACTTCTTTACAATTTCTAACAGGCCGGTTTTCATCTGTGATTTGTCGGTATCTTTTATTCTTCCATTTTCAACGAAAATTCCTACATACCAGAGCCCTGGCATGTTCTGTTCATGCCATCCCAAGTGATTTTGTATTTCCTTGATTTCAATATCTTTTTGTTTGTCTAGCTTGTATCCTAACCTTTTTTCCAATTCTTCTCTGACTTTATTCACTCCCCATTTATCGACGACATATTTAAACCTCGCTTGTTTTCTATCTGACCTATTGCCGTTGTCTCTTTGAAATTCGACAATTTTTGTTACGACTTCAATTAGTTTTTCCGGAGGAACAAATGCGAGTGGATCTGACAAACGGGGAAATGTATGTTTCTGCCTGTGATGGCTTCCCAAACCACCTCCAATCAGAATGTTGAACCCTTCAAGCTTGTCGGTCAGTTTTGGGATTATCCCTATGTCGTGTGTATGAACATCTAATGAATTATCGTCGGGTAAAGCGATACCTATTTTGAATTTTCTGGGCAAATATGCATTTCCGTAAATAGTTTCAGTCTCAGATTTATTTAGGTTTAATTTTTCACCGTCAAGCCAAACATCAAAATACGAGTTGGTTTTATAGGAAAGATGGTCAGATATTTTTTTTGCCCAAGCCTGAGCATCGAATATCGAACCTTTCATTATGTCAGCTACCGGACTGGCAACGGTGTTTCTGTTGACATCGCCGCATGCTCCATTTGTGCAAACAAGTTCACTGTTCAAATGCTGTATGGCGGCCTTAAGGTTTTGTTTGCCGACACCGTGAAACTGAATATCTTCTCTTGTAGTTATTCTGAGCGTGCCGTCAGCATAACGGTCTGAAACCTCATTAAGTACCTCCCATTGCTCGGGGGTGATTTCTCCGCCGCCCGGGTTTTTAGTTCTTATCATGAAAATATACTTTTTGCCTTTTCCTTCTTTTTTTAACTGCTGCCTTACGTCTCTGTCGTCTTGTTGATAAATTCCGTGAAATTTAAGTAACTCGTACTCTTCATTTGAGAATTGATCCGAGTCACTCTCAAGCTCACTTTTAATGGCTCCTCTCAGGCCATTGCTCTGCTCTTTAATTATCTCCACTTTGGATTTTTTTAAATCTTTGGACATAGACACAGGATACCTCGCATACATCTATTTTGCTTCTTTTCATATAATTCTATACAATCGTCAGAATGATGCTAGCTGATTACGCCCATTTGACTCTATAAATAGTAATGATTGCAGATAGTTGGCTAATTGGTTCATGTCCAAGCAACACATACGGGCTTTATTTTCCTAGTGATGTCTATTAGACAGCTTCGATTTACGTTCCGAAATTAAATGGCAGGAGTAAACAGGGGAATGGCAGGTAGTAGTCCGTCTTGCCTTACCTTACCAACATAAGCCACTAAACTAATCGTTTTTTTTCGTAAAAGAATTAGAGTTTTTTCCAGAAATTCTTTTATACTCTTCTTCAAGTAAATCTGAAGTTTTTGAATCGATTATTGGTATATCCACAAAATCACACTTATACCAACGAAGATTGCCTTCAATGTCTTTGCGCAAATAAACATCTCCTCTTTCATCTATAAAGGTCCTCTTAGTCTTCCAATTTTTTAATTTCATGTTATCCGGTCCTATTGGGTCCATCTTGATACAGTAATACTGTTAGCAATATAACATACTAAAACAAGCGGCATTAAACCCCTGAATTGATATTTAATTCAAAATATTCTTTTACGTTCATATGGTTACCTCTTTTTAGGAAAAGTTGATAATATGGTAAACACGTCATTCATAAGTCTCAAAGGTAAATTGCAGATTGAATAATACTAATAATCCTTTAATTTTTCTTCATCTTCTCGAGTTATGGTTTCGTAGTTCGCATATATTATTAATGGCACCTTCTTACTTTTCACGCCTTGAAGAATTTGTTCAAATCCTCTCATCCCTGGTGAATATCCCAGAATAACCAGACTATGGTTGTCCAGTCGATCTATTTCTTGGTAATTTTCTGACGGTTCGTCAACTGAAAATATTTTACTATCTCGGAGAAGTTTTGTTTCCAAACCCATATTTTGTGAATCGGATTTAAATACCATGATGGGTCTTTTTCGATTTTGATATAAGCGCCACTCCTTTTTAAAAAAGAAAAGTAAGAATCCCAGAAATGACAACACACCACCGATGAAACCAATCAGTAGCGTAGCCAATGCGTAGGCATTGAGACTAATGCTAATTGTTTCGTTAATAGGCATATTATGGGTAAGGTACCACAATATGTTATGCCTACAAGTATTGACAACACCATATATCGTACCCTTCGATCTAATTACTTGACCTTTACGTTATCTTTTTGAAGAATGTCGGAATCCGGAAGCACGTTGGACACAATACAAAAGCTAAATTTGCCTTTTCAGGAAGGATTTCTGACCTGCCTCCCTATAATAGGTCCATAAGTTAAGATATTGTTTAGAGAGAAAACCCTATATATAGGGGGTCATTATAATGGGCAGGTCACTCTCACTATGGGTA
>SPCL01000019.1 GCA_004525335.1 Thermodesulfobacteriales bacterium | reverse complement strand
TTCCCACATTCGATTGCTCCAGTTCCAAAAATGAGTAAGGCCTGTCCAGCATTATTAATTAGACTTATTACATATTCAGGACCGTAGTATTCCATTAAATCAGCACTACTGCCTTCATCCAAAAGAACAGTGCCGTCCCTTTCTATATAAAACTTAAAATCCATTTGGGAGCCGAAGTAAACTGAAAGATAAATCCAGCCGTTTTGCCTGGAGCCAACTACATAAGTTGAATCTTCAGAAGCAAAGCGGAGCTGGAAATTATGCTCATTATAGTAGTATTCTTTATCAGCTAACTTCACAAGTTTCTCGATGGTTTCTACTAATTTAGCAGCTTTCATATAGCCTTTTTCCCTATTGGAAAGAATAGTCCATAATCAGATATAAATATAGATGAATTTAGATGGTGTAAGATTTCTAGCTAGAAAACTTTCTTGAAATAGCTGCATACTAGACTATTATCATTGCCAAGTCTAAAAAAATCAGTTCTTGGAATAATATGACAGAATCAAGACAATCTATTTCTATAATCCCGGTAAGCGGTATCCCTGAAATCAAACCAAATGATGATCTCGCAGGCATTATTCAAACTGCTATTGCAGAATCAGGGCTCGCAATTGAACAAGGGGATATACTTGTCTGTGCTCAGAAAATTATATCTAAAGCTGAGAATAGGATCGTTGATTTAAAGAATGTAAATCCTTCTCCCTATGCTCATACTTTGTCCAAGGAAGTAAGCAAGGACCCTCGTTTAATTGAAGTAATCCTGAGTGAGACTACTAAAATCATAAAGATGGATAAAAGAAAGCCTGAAAAGGGGAGGCTCATAGTAGAGACCCGCGGCGGGGTAATATCGGCAAACGCTGGAGTCGATGCTTCAAACGTATCAGGCGGCGACATGGTCACACTACTCCCAATAGATTCAGACAAATCGGCTGACATCCTTGTAGCCGGCTTTAAAGAAAAGCTAGGAAAAGATGTAGCGGTGATAATTACTGATACGGTAGGTAGGCCCTGGCGGGATGGGTTGGTAGACATAGCTATTGGATGTTCAGGAATAAGGGCGCTTAAAGATTATAGAGGGAAAACAGATTCAAAGGGGCTTGAGTTAAATGCCACGGTTATGGCAGTAGCTGATGAGATTGCTTCAGCAGCGGGGCTTCTGATGGAAAAGGCTGATTTTGTTCCGGTGATTATTGTACGGGGGTATGAATACGATAAGGTCGGAAAAGGGGCGAAAGAACTAATAAGAAATCCTGAGGATGATCTATTCCGCTAAGAAGTTTTAAATCTGGTTATTGCAGATAATCCTTAATTAACAAGCAGAACTCTCTTTAATATTTCTACCACATCTCAATATTCTTAGAGTATATTACTTTAAAGATGAAAGAACTAGAAAACATGTTTATAAAGATAGCTCACCGCGGAGCTAGCGCATACGAACCTGAGAATACGCTCAGGTCCTTTGAGCGGGCAATAGAGATGAAGGCTGATATGATAGAGCTTGATGTAAGACAATCTATCGATGGTCACCTTGTAGTAATGCATGACGGTACTGTAGACAGAACAACAGATAGCACAGGGCTGGTCTCTTTAAAAACGCTAGCTGAATTAAAAGAACTTAATGCCGGGAAAGGAGAGCGAATCCCGACCCTTAATGAGGTTGTAGAACTCGGCAGAGGTCGAGCAAAATTCGTTATAGAATTAAAAGAGAACGGAGCTGAGGATAAAGTTGTTGATTTGATACGTAAAAATGAATTGATAGATGAAGTGTTTATAGTGTCGTTTAAGCCTAATAGATTGAAAATGGTAAAGGCGCTAGAGCCAAGACTGAAGACGGGCTTGATATTGTTTGCATCTTTAGATCCTATCAGGCTTGCCAAAAATTGCGGCGCCGATGTTGTTGCACCGTTTCGTTGGTTTATCACAAAAGGTTTAATTGAACGAGCTAAAGCAAACGGCTTGCATACATTTACCTGGACTGTGGATGAGACATTGAAAGCTCAGAGCTTAAAAGATATCGGCGTAAGTGGCATTGTTACAAATAAGCCCGATATTATTTAGGCTGCATTCTAATCACCCAAGTAATTTGAACATCTCTAGCCCCAACAGCACTTATTTAGCCAATAATACAACTGATGCAATAGCCAGTCCAATGCCTGCCATTTCTCTAGTATCCAGCTTTTCCCCTAAGAATATTAATGCCAAGACAACTGTGAGAGCTGGATAAGCCGCCGATAGTGGGGCAACTATTGAGAGTTTTGCATACTTGAGAGCAATGATGAATAGAACTGTGCCGATTCCCCAACATAGCCCCATTAAAAGGGCGGGGAAATTAATAGCGAAATTTGTAAAAATTGTGTTTCTGTTATAAATAACAAAAGTAGTGAAGACTGTCAGAGTACCCACTGCCTCAAAAAAGTAGACTCTGAATGGAATGTCTTTTAATGAGGCCAATTTGCCGAAGAAACTTCCAAAAGAAAAGCATACAATTGCCAACAGTATTATGAGAAACCATCTTTCACCCATTTGAATCTCCTATAATCTGATTTTGATAACTGATAATTCTTCTCGTTTGAATTCAAACATTAACACGCTATTAACTATTCCTGAATACCCCCTTAACCCCAAAGTGTTGTACTAGTAATGCCACCTCTTATCCAATCCGTAACAAACCCAAACCTTGGGTCCTTCTTGGCTTACTGAGGGTGATTGAAAAAATCATCCTCAGTCTTTTCTTTCAGAATTCTAAGAACATGTTTGTTTTCATCATATCTTAACTATTTTGTGATATTATGGGTAATGATCGTTAGACTAATAAAGCAATCTATAACCCAATATGGAGGTAAATATTATGAGTGAAATGACAGAATATAAACCAGGCACCTTTTGCTGGCCCGAACTAGTAGCTTCAGATTCCAATAAGGCCAAGGAGTTTTATTCAAAACTATTCGGTTGGGAAATTACTGATGTGCCCATTGGCAATGATAATGTCTATTCTATGGCTCTCATAAGAGGGAAAGAAGCGGCAGCTCTTTATCAAATGTGGCCAGAGCAAACAGAGCAGGGGGTCCCAACACATTGGGGGAGTTATGTATCAGTATTTAATATAGAGGAAGTTTTAGAGAAAGCGGAATCATTAGGGGCAACTATAGTTGTCCAGCCTATGGATGTATTTGATTCCGGCACAATGGCTGCAATTATAGACCCGACAGGAGCTATGATTTCATTATGGAAACCAATGCAACATATTGGAGCAAAAGTAGTAAATGAACATGGAGCGCTTGTTTGGAATGAGCTTGCGACTGATGATACCGTGAAGGCTAAAGAATTTTATACTGATTTATTTGGTTGGCAGGCACAAGAAATGGATTTTAATGGCATAAATTATACTATGTTTATGAATGGAGATAGGCCAGCGGCGGGGATGTTGCCGATACAGGAAGAATGGGGAGAGATGCCGCCAGCGTGGTTTGTATATTTTGCTGTTAATGATTGTGATGCTATTGTGGATGAGACGGTCTCCTTAGGTGGAGAAGTTGTAAATCCCGCAACAGATTTACCCGAAGTGGGGAGAATGGCATTTCTAAAGGATTCCCAAGGTGCTATTTTCGCTGTGATAAAAATGAAGAAATTGCCAGATTAAAAAATTACAGTGATTTTTAGACAGGCGAACTTTGAGATGTAAGTTAAAAATATTTTGACTTTAACTTTTCACTCTCTTACTGGCCGTATTCCTTGTTCTTACATGAAAATTGGGAGGTTTATTCTTAACCCATCTAACAAAATTTTGAATATTTTCATTCTCAAGTAAGCGGTCTATAGTGTGGCAATAATTTAATAACTCTCTTTCTGTAAAGTTGGCATGGATTTGTCTATGACAAACTCTATGCAGCAGCACTATTTCTTTACCCTTAAATGTTTTAGGAATGAGGTGATGTTTACTTGGTTTTTCTGGAAGTGGGCGACTACATAGGGGGCAGTCAGATATTGCGTTCATGGTAATTGATGAGCACTAAATAATAAACTAAAAGTTCATCTGTCTTCTTTTGATAAATGGTGTGTGTACTTGATCTTTCTTGTAATTTCCTGTGAGTGCATACATTATCATGTTTATGCCCAACCTTATCGCCCTTTCTCTTTGGGCCTCGCCACCAGGGATAACTTCAAATTCCCACTTTCCAAATTCATCTTCAGACCATGCTCCACCTAAATCATTTCTAGAGTAAAATACTGCTGTCCTGTCTTCATCCCCGAATGTGATTCCTTCAAGATAAGGTTGTATTACCTTTCTGCCACTTGGTGAATTTAGGAGATAGAATGATTTGTATACCACATGATCATGTCCTATTGGTGTAAGCGGAATTTCAGGAAGTATATTTACTAACTCTTCTCTTATCTGAGTATCAAAGCTTGAATTTTCTTTTCCTGAGACATCGTCAATTATTAAAGTTCCACCAAGTTTTAGGTATTTTCTAACCTTTCTCCTCTCTTGTGGGGTAAAAGATTCAAAACTGCTATCTCCCGCTAAATAAAGAAAGGGATAGTTAAATAGATCAGGGTCTGCTAGCGATAGGTTTTTTCTATTATAAGAGACCTGTACACTTGTTCTTAGCTCAAGGGAGCTCATGAGTCTTTTATATGCCCTTGGTCTCGGATCTGAGTTGCCATTGTAAGTAACTTGCGCAAATTGAAACTGTGAACCCTCATAGATACCCAACAGCGGAAGAATCAAGACTATTAGGCTGACAGCTAAAGCTTTCCTAATGAATTCTCTGCGTTTTAACACAATAGTAAAATATTGAGGGGTTTAAAGGGTACTGTCAAGCAAATACACCAAAACCATGCTATATAGAATATAGCCTGAAGAACTTCTGGGGGGGGGGGTCAAAATAACAAGCAGTATCTTCTTGATTACAAAAAAGCCTTAAAAAAGAAGTCTACTCAGAGCCTGCTTTTACAACTCTTGTTGCTTGAGGCCCTTTTGGTCCGTCTGTTATTTCAAACTCTACAGCTTCACCTTCTGCTAGGCTCTTATAACCGTCGCCTTCGATAACACTGTAATGAACAAATACGTCTTTATCTATCTCGTCTGACTCGATAAATCCGTATCCTTTAGAACTGTTAAACCATTTAACTGATCCGCGCATTAAACAAATTCCTCCTAGAAAATCTACTTCGCGAGTTTAATATGACACTTATTTTCTGATTTGTCAAATGGTTTTCCGCGCTTGGAATATTTGATAGCAAGGGCTGTTTGCGATAATGTTATATGTTAGTTTGTTAAGACCTCGATTTTCAAAAGGACAAGTAATCAATGGACAACTTCAGAGAAGAATTCCCTATTATCAATAATTTTATATACCTTGATCATGCAGGTGTTTCTCCTATATCTCTTAGAGTCAAAAAAGCGATCACAAATTTCTTGTCTGAAGCCTCAGGTGAAACAGGGTTTGATTACAGCTCCTGGGGTAAAAGGATTGAAGAAATTCGGGCTTCCTGTGCAGAGTTAATTGGCGCAGATGCTGATGAGATAGCCTTTGTAAAGAATACATCACATGGAATTTCTATTGTTGCTTCAGGTCTTGACTGGAAACAAGGGGATAATGTGATTGTTTTTGAGAAGGAGTTTTCTTCAAATATCTATCCCTGGCTCAACTTAAAAGACCGAGGAGTGGAAGTAAGGTTTGTCCCCCTTAAAAATGAGAGGATCTTGTTTGAAGACATAGAAAGTTTAATAGACTCACGGACTAGGCTTATCACTATGAGCTCAGTTCAATCTATAAATGGATTTATGATAGATATTAATAGATTAGGCAAGCTATGTCAGAATAACGGGATTTTGTTTTTTGTGGATGCTATTCAGAGCTTAGGAGCTGTCTCTATCGATGTAAAAGAGTGCGGTGCTGATTTTCTTTCAGCCGACGGACATAAATGGCTCCTTGCCCCTGAGGGAATTGGTATATTTTACTGCAAGAGGGAACGGGCATCTAAAATAATGCCTAATTTGTTAGGTTGGAAGAGTGTTAAAAACGATCATAATTTTGAAAGCTTCGATTTTGAATTGAAAGATAACGCGCTCAGATTTGAGGAAGGCTCATTTAATACAATTGGAATATATGGTTTGGGCGCAGCTGTAGATCTTTTGCTTGAAGTTGGGGTAGATAGAATCGAAACACGAGTTCGTGAGTTAGGAGATTTAATAATAAGTGAAACTGAAAGAAGGGGACTTACTCTCAAAACGCCTAAAAACCCAAACGAAAGAGGGGGGATTATATCCTTTGGCGGCAATTTCGATCCGAAAGAGATAGCGGAAAAACTCTTCGAAAAAAATATAGTTGTAAACTATAGAGGTGGTGGATTAAGAGTCGCCCCACACTTTTACAATACCGAGGATGAAATACTTAAGCTTTTTGAAGCCCTGGATGAACTTCTAATCTAAGTGGGGCTAAGTAATCCTAAAGAATTGATATGCAGAGTTTAATTCTATTATTAAAGGTGAGTAGACCACTTGGCTGGGTTGTGGCACCTTTAGTTTTTGTGATTGGACTTTATTATTCTAATGCTAACTTAAGTTTAATCTCAGTTATCCAATTTGTTATCCCCTACTTGTCTACATAGGCCCTCGTTGCCACTTAGTTTATGAGAGCAAAAATATTCTTGCACCGCTAAGACCTACAACTAATCCTACGAGAATTCCATAAATTACATGCCCTACAAAGTGAGCAATTGCTACCTCAAAACCCGCATTACGAAACTGCTCAAGCGGGTGGTGTTCGGCTACGGTGACTACCAAGAGAAAACCAAAGGCGACTCCATGAAACACGCCAATCATGGCCCCAGCGCCAATTGCAGCGACAAGTGAAGTTGGAGCAAATATGCTTATTAGAATTACATAAAGAAAGGCAAACAAAATTCCGGAAATGAGATGAACAACCAGACCTGGCCCAAAAGAGCCATCATAGGATTTTGTAAACATACTACCAATAGCTCTTATCATGCCAGCATTAGCAATGCCGGATTTGGTGATTAGCCACATTGCCAGACTCATCCCCAATGTTCCTACCAGGCCTGCCACAATGGTAAATATAAAAGCATTCATATAGTGCCTCCTTAGTTAGTCTGTAAAACGACTCCTGTCATCAACATCCTTCTAAAGATGTAAAACTATAGATAATGCCATATATAGTTAGATGATATACTGTTGGAAGGGGTTCTTTCAAGTACTGTTGATTATCTTAAAAATTGACATGAATTTCTATTTATAGATAATTATTCGATCTTGATTAAGATTTGCCAGGAGGAATGTCTTGAAGAAAAAGCCAGATGCAACTTATAAGCCCGTTACATTGCAAAAGTTTTCATCCTTAGTCGTAGAAGGTGCAGATAAAGCACCTAACCGCTCTATGCTGAGAGCTGTAGGGTTTAAAGATAAAGATTTTAGAAAGCCAATTGTAGGGATTGCTTCTACCTGGAGCATGGTAACCCCCTGCAATATGCATATAGACAAGCTTGCTGTCCAAGCTGGAGTAGGGGCTGATAGAGCAGGCGGTAAATCAATTATCTTTAATACAATTACAAATTCTGACGGCATTTCTATGGGTACTCCTGGAATGAGATATTCTCTGGTATCAAGAGAGGTTATTGCTGACTCAATAGAAACAGTTGTTGCAGGGGAAGGGTTTGACGGTGTTGTTGCTATAGGTGGTTGTGATAAGAACATGCCTGGTTGTTTAATAGCGATGTCTCGTCTTAACCGACCTTCTGTGTTTGTATACGGCGGCACCATTATGCCTGGAAATTATAACGGTCAGGACATAGACGTAGTCTCCGTTTTCGAAGCTGTGGGAGCACATGCTAATAAAGACATCTCTGACAGTCAGCTTAAGCAAATTGAATCAAGAGCCATTCCGGGCCCGGGTTCATGCGGGGGTATGTACACCGCAAACACTATGGCATGCGCAATTGAAGCTCTGGGGATGAGTCTGCCTAACAGCTCAGCTCAAGCCGCAATTTCAAGAGACAAAATAAAAGATTGTCAGGACGCCGGAGCTGCGGTTGTGAATTTGATTAAAAAGGGCATACGGCCTAGTGATATAATGACTAAAAAAGCATTTGAAAATGCAATAACGGTAGTGATAACTCTGGGTGGGTCAACAAATGCAGTACTGCATCTCCTTGCAATGGCAAACGCAATGAATGTTAAGCTGACCATAGATGACTTCACTAGAATCGGTAAAAAGACCCCGGTTCTCGCTGATCTCAAGCCGAGCGGAAAATACATGATGGCTGATTTTTGCAAGATCGGGGGTATAACACCCCTTCTCAACATACTACTTAAAGCAGGATTATTACATGGTGATTGTCTAACTGTTACCGGGAAAACTGTTAAAGAAAATTTAAGAGGTGTAGGTTCATATCCTAAAGGTCAGGACATTGTACATTCTGTTAAAAAGCCGATTAAAGAAAATAGCCATATAGTGATTCTTAAAGGTAATCTCGCATCAGGTGGTGCAGTCGCAAAAATTTCCGGAAAAGAAGGTCATACTTTTACTGGAAAAGCCATCGTGTTTAATTCAGAAGAGGAGTCTCTTAAAGCAATATTAAACGGCAAGGTAAAGAAGGGCCACGTAATTGTTATACGCTACGAAGGACCCAGGGGCGGACCAGGGATGCGCGAAATGTTAGCGCCTACGTCTGCAATTATGGGTAAGGGGCTCGGAGATGACGTTGCTCTTATTACTGATGGGCGCTTCTCCGGAGGTACTCATGGTTTTGTTGTAGGGCATATAACTCCTGAAGCTGTTGATGGCGGGGTAATAGCAATAGTCAAAAACGGGGATGTTATCACAATAGATGCAGAAAAGCGTGAGATTAACCTAGAAATATCCCAAGCTGAGATAAAAAAGAGACTTTCTACTTGGAAACAACCTAAACCTAAAGAGAAAAGGGGAGTGCTTGCGAAATACGCAAGACTTGTATCCTCCGCATCTCTAGGCGCGGTTACTGATAACTAAGAGATATTAAATTTTGAAAAGAGAATTGTATTATTTATGTGAAAACTTTCTCTACATATTCTTTTAACGCTACAGCATTATTGAATTCTTCTTCCTTAGAGGCATAAACAAAAGTAATGTTCTCTTTGAGTATATCTTCTAAAGTGTCTTTGAGTAGTCGTTCTTTTTGTAGCAACTCATTGTAATATCGCTTTTTAAACTCTTCCCATTTTTCAGGATCATGGCCGAACCATTTACGCAACTCAGTTGAGGGAGCGGCATCTTTGAGCCAGATGTCGACTTTCGCTTTCTCTTTAGATAACCCTCTCGGCCAGAGCCTTTCGACTAGTATTCTAATACCGTCAGAAGTTTCAGGTTCTTCATAGATACGCTTTAATTTTATAGTCATTCATTAACAACATATACTAGAACTAATGCTTATTGAATAGTTTCGGTATCAGTAGCGAGCATTAATTTCCAGTCTTCAATAAACTCCTCACCACCTTCGTCAGCAGCATTTTGTGTATTCAAGTGACTACTTAGATAGTAAAGCCTTTCTATATTATCTTTTTCAGCAACGCCAATATTTGCATCACTAAACCTCTGCTGTAAATAAAACGGTGGTATTGATTGGTTGTATAGAAACGCTGGTTTTAGTCTGGAAGAAGGATATAAATATCGTCGTCTTCAACTTTGACTTCATAAGTCTCTATGCCATCCACAGCCGGAAGACATAGGGCTTCGCCCGTCTCAATGTTAAATTCGGCGCCATGATAAGCGCAGGTAATTGTCTTTCCTTCAAGCAGGCCATCTGAAAGTGGCAGGGCTTGGTGAGAGCATTCGTCTATAAAAGCATAGAAATTTCCGTTATCGTTACATATAGCAACCATCTCATTACCTAATACGAAGGATTTTATCTCTCCGGGTTGTATGTCGGAAACTTTTGCCACTTTTTCAAATTCAGCCATTTTCAATCCTGTATTTAGTTTGTCTAGTAAGGGGAGTTAAACTTTTTGTTCTTGCTTTCTTTGCTCAAACCAATTTGTTACTAGGTTATAGCAGTAATTTTTTACTGAGTCAACTGACATGCTTTCAAGCGTCTCGTTAGTAAAGGCATGCATGATGATATCTCTTGAGGCTTCCTCAGAAATTCCTCTTGAGCGTAGGTAAAAAAGAGCATTCTCATCTATCTGACCGATTGTAGCTCCGTGAGTACATTTTACGTCATCTGCATATATCTCTAGTTGGGGCTTTGTATCAATCTGAGCGGTATCAGAAAGTATGAGATTTCTGTTGGTCTGCTTTGCATCTGTTTTTTGAGCGTCTTTGTGAACTATAATTCGCCCGTGAAACACACCTCTTGATCTACCATCAAGAATTCCATTATATAATTGCCTGCTGTCACAATGCGGGCTTGCATGCTCTACCTTCATGTAATTGTCCATATGCTGACGATGGTTAGACATGTATAGTCCGTTTATCAGTGAATCACAGCCTTCACCTGCTAATACAGGATGTACGTTGTTTCTCACTAAAGAACCTCCAAGTAATACAGAGTGCGAGCGTATATTGCTGCTTCTTGCCTGTTGTACTCTTAGAGTAGAAATATTAAAAGCCTTTTTGCTTTCAAGCTCTATCATGTAGTGTCCAATTGTACTGTTCTCGCCTACTACAATTTCTGTAACAACATTTGATAGATAAACATTGTCAGCTAATGAAGCATAGTGCTCGATGATATTTGCCTGAGAATTGTTTTCGGCAATTATCAAATTTCTGGGATTGGTAATTGAAGCGGTATCACCATCGGTTGAAATGTAGAGGAGATGAATTGGGGTTTCGACTATTGCGCCTTTAGGGATATAGACGAAACCGCCGTCTTCCATAAAAGCAGTGTTAAGTGCGGTGAAAGCTTCTTCTTTAAAGTCGGCATATTTTGCTAAATTGTTTTGTAATATTTCTTGTTCGGAAACCATTGCCTCTGCCAAATTTTTTACAATCACTCCTTTTGGCAACGGACTATGTGTAGAAAGCTCTTGTGAATAGCGGCCGTTAACAAAAACAAGCTCAGTTACATCCGTATCTTCAAACTGAAAAGGGGCTAGATCTGAAGCCGAGACTTTATCGTGCCCGTTTTCTAAGATTTCAAAGGAGCTTCTGGCAATAGGGGCTACATTAGTAAAACGCCAGTCTTCATCCTGTAGAGTGGGGAATCCCAGTTCTGAAAATTTAGCGATTGCCTGCTCGCGGATCGATTTCAGCCAACCTAGTTCATAGCCGGGGGCATTTTTTTCAAATCCTGCAAATCCCTCTATGTATCCGTTATCTTTCTCTGATAGTGTAATACTCATTTCATGCTCTCCCTAACTATTAGCTGCCGTTTTTTCTTCTTCAATCCATCCGTAGCCCTTGTCTTCAAGCTCAAGCGCAAGTTCTTTTCCGCCGGATTTTACAATCTTTCCGTCAACCAAAACATGAACAAAGTCAGGGACAATATAATCAAGAAGTCTTTGATAGTGTGTGATTACTACAAATGCGCGTTCCGGACTTCTAAGAGCGTTTACACCGTTTGCTACAATTTTGAGAGCATCAATGTCCAGCCCTGAGTCTGTTTCATCAAGGATGGCAAATTTAGGTTCCAGTATCTGCATTTGAAATATTTCGTTTCTTTTTTTCTCGCCGCCCGAAAAACCTTGGTTGACGGCACGTTTTAACAAGTTGTCGCTAATATCCATAACTTTCATTTTTTCTTTAGCGTATTTTGCAAACTCGATGTGCTTAAGTGGTTCTTGCCCTCGGTACTTCCGAACTGAATTCAACGCCTCTCTGAGTAAGTATGTGTTGGCTACCCCGGGTATCTCGACCGGGTATTGAAATGCCATGAAAATCCCTTCACAAGCGCGGTCTTCAGGTGATAACTCAAGAAGGTCTTTGCCCTCAAATATAATTTCGCCTTCGGTTACTTCATATGTGTCACGCCCGGCAAGGACTTGGGCTAAAGTGCTTTTCCCTGAGCCGTTTGGGCCCATAATAGAATGGATTTCTCCTTTGTTAACGGTAAGGTTAAGTCCCTTCAGGATTTCCTGATCCTCTACACTTACATGTAGATTCTTGATTTCCAACATGTTATTTCTCCTTATAAATCTTTATCTAATTTCGATTTCAAATTGGGGGTGTTATCTATCCGACACTACCCTCTAGACTGATGCTTAATAATTTCTCAGCCTCTACCGCAAACTCAAACGGAAGCTCTTTAAATACGTCCTTACAAAAACCGTTTACGATCAACGACACAGCATCTTCAGCCGACAGGCCCCTCTGCTGGCAATAGAAAATCTGGTCTTCCCCAATTTTAGAAGTGGAGGCTTCATGCTCCATTTGAGCGGTTGAATTCTTTACTTCAATATAAGGGAATGTATGCGCTCCGCATTTATCCCCAATTAGCATTGAGTCACACTGAGTATAGTTTCGTGCGCCGCTGGCGTCTTTCCCAATCGCAACCAGTCCTCTATATGTGTTTTGTCCAAAACCCGCGGATATTCCTTTTGATATAATTGTGCTGGAAGTATTTTTTCCTTTATGAATCATCTTGGTCCCGGTATCTGCCTGCTGTCTTCTGTTGGTAAGAGCTACTGAGTAGAATTCTCCAACAGAGTTATCGCCTTCAAGAATGCAGCTAGGGTATTTCCATGTGATTGCTGATCCGGTCTCTACCTGGGTCCATGAGATATGAGAATTGTTTCCTACACATCTTCCGCGCTTGGTTACAAAGTTGTAAATCCCACCTTTGCCTTCGCTATCGCCAGGGTACCAGTTCTGAATAGTTGAATATTTGATAGTTGCATCTTTATGGGCAATAAGCTCAACTACCGCTGCGTGCAGTTGGTTCTCATCACGCTTAGGCGCCGTACAGCCCTCTAGGTAGCTAACATAGCTCCCTTCTTCAGCAATAATAAGAGTTCGTTCGAACTGCCCGGTATTCTCTGCGTTAATACGGAAATAGGTGGAAAGCTCCATAGGGCAGCGCACACCTTTTGGTATATATACAAAGGATCCGTCTGTGAATACTGCAGTATTTAGTGCTGCATAAAAGTTGTCATTGGCAGGTACTACAAAACCTAAATATTTCTTTACAAGCTCTGGATGTTCGCGGACTGCATCGGAGATTGAACAGAAAATCACTCCAGATTCTGCCAGGGTTTTTTTAAAAGTTGTTATAACAGATACACTGTCGAATACTGCATCTACTGCAACGCCGGCAAGCATTTTCTGCTCGTCAAGTGGAATGCCAAGTTTATCGTAAGCCGCTTTAATTTCAGGGTCCAGATCATCCAGACTCTCAAGTTTAGGCATGTTCTTTGGCGCTGCATAATAGCTTATAGACTGATAATCTATAGGAGAATAATGCACATTAGGCCATGTGGGCTCTTTCATTGTAAGCCAATTCTCATAGGCTTTTAGCCTCCACTCTAGTAGCCACTGTGGTTCATCTTTTTTGGCGGAAATCATTCGGATTACGTCTTCGTTGAGACCGACTGGGGCAATCTCCTGATCCACATCGGTTACAAACCCATATTTATATTCCTGTTGTGCTAATTTTTCTATATCAACACTCATTAAAAAGCCTCCTTAATTGACCTGGTTCAAAGTGACGGTTTTTCTTTCTCTTAACATATCCTCAAGAGTTGTGTCCTCTAGAATTTTAATCATAGATAGTTGTATCCTATCCCATACTGGAAGCTGAGGGCATCTCTCATATAAAGCGCAGATAGAGTCTTTGTCCATGCATTCGACCATTCTAATCTCGCCTTCTATTGCCTCATAAATGTCGCGTAAATTTATTTCATTAGGCAGCTTTCTTAGAGTATAGCCACCAGCAGGGCCTACTGATGATCTTACCAAACCCTTTTTAACAAGTCGACGCATGATTTTAGCTAGGTAATTAAGTGGTATATGCTGCTCTTGAGAAATCTCCTTCATGCTATGTTTCTCTACAGGTTGGTGCCCCATATAGGTTAATGACCTTACTGCATAATCTAGAGTTTTAGTTACCTGCATTATAAATTCCTTATTGTAAATTCCCGGACAAAGTAGATTTTGGTATCAAAAATTGCATTGTGTCTTCCAGCTCATTGTGGACTTCATGACTCCATAATATGCATGTTGACTAGATTATAAAATTACCAGATAAAAATTATTTGTCAATCGGGATATTCTATTGATTGTTTTCCGGGCTTCTTGGGTCTCGTTTTGTTTAAATTGCAGTATGAAAATACTATACATTTAGACTTAAAAAGCAATAATTTAAGAATCCATTTTAAATATCTAAACTCACTCTTGAGTGCTTGAATTTTAAATAGAATTCACTAATATTAAAAATTAATGGCTGTATTCCAAAGAGTTTCATAGGATACACTTTCGAAATTATTCATTTTGGCCCTTGATACGGCTCTAATTCCCTTTGACAAATGCAGATTTTCTAGGTAAAATGAAGGAGTTGGGGAAACGGGGGTGTGCTACCTTTTTCTGCAAAATCGTTTTCCAACGTATCTCAAAATTTTGTATTCCCAATAACATATCAAAGTAATATCTGGAGGATTTAGCATGGCCTACGAACTACCTCAACTCCCTTACGAATATAATGCATTAGAACCCCATATTGATGTGCGTACTATGGAGATTCATCATAGTAAGCACCATCAAACTTACGTGAATAATTTAAATAACGCTTTGGCTAATCATCCGGAGCTAGAAAGTAAAAGTATAGAAGAATTAGTTAAGGATTTGAATTCTATACCTGAAGACATAAGAACCGCAGTTAGAAATAACGGCGGTGGTCATACAAATCATAGCATGTTCTGGCTTTGCATGAGCCCAAGCGGCGGTGGCGATCCTAGTGGTGAGTTGTCTGACGCAATTAATTCAGCATTTGGAAGCCTAGATGGTTTTAAAGAACAATTTGCAAAAGCCGGCGCTACTCGTTTTGGAAGCGGTTGGGCATGGTTATGTGTCGATGGAGGCGGTAATTTGGTTATAACTTCCACACCAAACCAAGACAATCCATTAACTGGCGGCCTAACTCCTATTTTAGGGCTAGATGTATGGGAACATGCATATTATCTCAATTATCAGAATAGAAGACCTGATTATATTTCGGCATTTTGGAGTGTTGTAAACTGGGAACAAGTTGCAGCAAATTATGCCGCATCAAAATAGGTTGAATTAATATAAAGAATTTGATAGAATTGGCGGTAACCGGGAGTTGGAACATTTTTCACCTGTCAAAAGCAGGTTTTTTGCTTAGAAATAAATAAAAACTTGTAGCGTTTGAGCGCATGAATAGGTGCTGGAGACTTATATAAATAGCTTTAATTGTTATATATTTAGGAGGATGTGCAGTGCCCCTCCCCCAAAGGTTCCTAAAAACAGCTTGCAATATATACACACATAGCTCTAAGTGATTAAGTTTGATTTTGTCTGTAATGGCTAAGAGTTGTGATATTTTTAATAATTTAGATAATCAAAGGAAAGGACATGGAAACTAAATATAAGGATTTTGATGATTCAATGTCAGGAAATGATTTTGGAGAACTTGATGAACAAACACAAGATGTAAGTTCTTTAAAATTTAAAGAGAGTTATGTTCAAAATAATGAATCTGAGAGCCATTTCCAGTCTAGAAGAACAAAAACTAAATCTAAAGCAGACGAAACCCCTGATGAGCAGCTTAGGCTGCTTTATGTATATTTTAAAGATATGTCTATAGAGCCTCTTTTTACAGCACAGGAGGAGGTGGAGATTTCAGCTAAAATAAAAAAATGCGAATCAATGTCAAGAGATCTTGGTGTTGTTGTTACCAAGTTAAACGGAAAAGGACTAAAAGCTAAATCTAATGGTAATCATAATGGCCAAAACGGTACAAGTGGTCTAATCATACAAAAGCGTATAAAAAGCCTGACCGCATTTATTAAGGTCTACTCTGAAAATGCAAAGAATTTGAAACAGAGATTTGTTAAGGCAAATCTCAGATTAGTTATCACCATTTCTAGAAAGTATATGGGTAGGGGATTGCCCCTTTCCGATCTTATTCAAGAAGGCAATATGGGTCTTATGCGGGCTGTGGAGAGGTTTGATCACAGGAAAGGATTTAAATTTTCTACCTATGCCTCATGGTGGATTCATCAGGCAATATTAAGAGCTCTGCAGGGCCAAACAAGAACAATTAAAGTTCCTGTTTATCTTTTAGAGCAGGCCAATAGGGTTTATAAGGTAAATGCTGTATTAGCTAAAACCTTGGATAGAAAGCCTACACCGAAAGAAATATCACGCAAATCGGGAATATCTGTTGAAGTTGTAAAAAGAATATTGAGATCTACTAAAGATGCAATTAGCTTAGATACTCCTATCTTGGATGGGGAAAAAACAACCCTGCTCGATTCAATTGCTGACAATGAGACAGTAATTCCAGACTCAATGGTAGCAAAATCCGATTTGACCGACAAGTTAAGAGAGGCTTTGACTTTGCTCAACCCTAGAGAAGAAGAAATACTAAGGCTGAGATTCGGAATAGATCAGCTCAGCACTTATACTTTGGATGAAATAGGGAAAAGGTTTAACTTAACACGCGAGAGAATAAGACAGATCGAAAAGGCTGCTCTTGGTAAACTTGCCAATTCCGATATCAAGGAACATCTAGAGAGCTTCCTTCTATAAGCTGGACTAACTACGAATTAACATCCTTTTATTCAGGACTCACTTTAAATAAAAGGTTTAATGCGTGATTTCTGTTATTGGAATCAATCAAGAATTCCACCTATAATTGCCCCAATTAAAAGCGGTCCCACATTTGATATAACGAGGATAAAGCTTCCGGCTCCTGCTACAAACCCAATAATTGGCGCACCGGTGAGAGCGGATGTAAAGAATAACGGTAATACACCAAGTACGATTGCCGGCAAAAAGACAGCTATTATTGCATTTGAAATACCACCTGCCTTCTTACCGCCAACGATTCCAGCGATTAACGGTCCAAATCCCGGCAGCCAGAATAGTAAGATAGATATTAAGAACATCCAGAAGATGCCGGATATTATGCTTCCCTTTTTTTGCTTTGCCATTATCTTCTCATTTTAACCTTACTTTCTCACTTGCTCTGAGCAAGTTTCCTTTATTCTTTTACGTAAAAAAAGGCCCAAACTCTTTTGTGAGCAGGGCCTTTTTCTTAATTTGTTATTTTCTTTCTTGTGTTAATCACATTTAGAATATCCACAGCTCCTGCAAGTCATGCATCCCTGTTCAAATGCCAGAGCGCGGTCTCCACAATCCGGGCATCGTTCCAGATTTAAATCCATAGCTCTTTTTGCGGGCTGCTTTGTAGATTGCTCATTCACACCAGCTCCTACAAAATGCCTTTTCAATACAGTAGCCACTGCATCTGGGATGGACATAACCAACTTGCCCTCTGAGAAAACCGGAGAAGATCCCCCAATGCCCTCTAGCTGCTCAACCACGTCTTCTACAGCTATTCCTGATCTAAGGGCAAGCGATACCAGCCTTCCTGTTGCCTCAGCATCAGCCATTGTTGAATACCCTGATTTCCCTATCTGAACAAACACTTCAATAGGTTTTTCCTCAAATGTGTTAACTGTTACGTATAGATTCCCATACCCTGTCTTAATAACCTCTGTGAAACCCTGAAGACACTGTGGTCTTTTTATAGGTTTAACTTCTTCACTAGAGGATGAACGAAGGGATGAGATGGGGTTGGGGTGATGGGTTTTGTTCATCCCTTCGTCCTGGGTCTGGGTCGGAAGATTTTTTGCGTCTTTATCTTGCTGTTGGGATTTGGCCTCTTCTTCTGTAACCAATATCCCTTCTCTGGACCCCTCTCTGTAAACTGTAATACCCTTACAGCCGAGTTTCCAAGCAAGGAAATAAATCTTTTCTACTTCTTCTAATGTAATGTCAGAAGGTAAATTAACTGTGCTTGAAATACACGAGTCGATATGTTTTTGAATTGCTGCCTGCATGCGAACTCTCATCTCAGGCTTTATTTCGTGAGATGTTACAAATGTATTAGGTATTTCGCTATCGTCTTGAATATCAAACTTTTCCATATATTCAGTTACAAGTGGGTGATGGACTTTAAATTCTTCTTTTGAAAGAGATTTGGAGTGCCTGTAGTAAGATAGTGCGAACGCAGGTTCAACTCCGCTAGTTGTTCCAGCAAGAACTGAGCCGCTACCTACAGGAGGTACTGTCAATATACAAGCATTTCTAAGGCCTTGTACTTTAATCTTTTCGACTATCCGCCCGTCAATTGTATCTAGGAACGGACTTGATAGGTGCGCGTCGAGATCAAACATAGGAAAACTGCCCTTTTCAGAAGCAAGATCTGTACTTGCCTCATAAACAGTATTTTTGATGTGTTCAAACATCTTATCTGCGAACTCAACGCCTTCGTCGGTATCGTATTTAATATTAAGCTTCGTCAACATGTCCCCAAAACCTGTAAATCCAACTCCAATACGCCTTGAGCTAGTGGAGGCTTTTGTTTGGAAACTAAGTGGGTGCTTTTTCATGTTGTAATCAAGCACATTATCTAAGAAGCGTACAGAATACTGGAATGCTTTCTCCAGGTTTTCCCAATCAATGGAAGCATGTTCTGTAAATGCATTTTTTACAAATGGGGAAAGGTTGATATTCCCAAGACAGCAGTTTCCGTAATCCTCAAGCGCCTGTTCACTGCATGGGTTAACTCCATTTACTTCCATGCCGTTATATTCTGTCGGAGAAAATCTCTTTACAGAATCCCAGAAAATGAGTCCCGGCTCAGCAGATGACCATGCTGATTTTACAAGCTCTTCCCAAATGTCTCTTGCCCTAATAGTTCTAGTGAATTTAACTTTTTCATTTTCAAATTTAAGTTCAAAATCAGTATCTTTCTCAACGGCTTCCATAAATTCATCTGAAACCTTGATTGATATGTTTGCAAACTGCACTTTTGATCTTGCCGAATCATTTTTAATTTCTATGAATTCTTTTATATCAGGGTGGCTAACATCAAGAGTGATCATAAGAGCGCCGCGTCTTCCTGATTGTCCAATAGTGCCGGTAGTTGTAGAAAGCAGCTCCATAAAAGATACTGCCCCAGTTGAGTAGATTGCTGAGTTGTTTACAGGTGCGCCTTTAGGTCTGAGTATAGAGATGTCAGTTCCAACTCCACCTCCAAATGAATAAGTTCTGGCGGCTTCTTTACACCATTCGAATATTCCTTCAATTGAATCTTCTTTAATCGGCATGTAGTAGCAGTTTAGTAGTGTTGCTCTTCTGTTTTGCCCAGCGCCAAACATAATTCTCCCGCCGGGTATAAATTTAAAGTTGGATAATAGCCAGTAGAAATTGTCTTCCCACTCGGCTTTTAGCTCTTTGGATTTTTCAGGAGAAGCCATTTCTCTGGCAACCCTGTGCCACATGTCTTCAGGTTTTTGCTCAACTATTTTCCCGTTTTTGTCACGAAGTGCATACTTTTCAAAGAAAACTCTGGCCCGTAGCTCGTCCCCACCAAAGGCGTCTATAGTCTTTTGCGGTAGATCCATAACTCCTTCAACTTGCTTAACAAATTCCTCGGATTCTTCAGATGTATTCTCGACCTGCTTTAGCGTTTGTTCTAGTTCTGCTTGTATGTTGTTCTCTTCTAGACCCTTTCCGTTTCCATTAGTTTCCGTGGGGCCAAGTTTATCTGAAGCCATTATTCGCCATCCTCCTTAATCTATTCAAAATCTATAATCTACTAAATTTATTCAATCTATTTGCTCTATTCGCTTAATCTGTTCGTTGCGTACTATCTTGTGCTATGAATCGATTGAACCACAATATGTTGTGGTTGTCAATACTTTATTTTTGAGGAGATTTTGTTCCTAACAGAAAATTCAATAACTTCAATATATTAGAAGATCAAATTTTTTTTCGAAGATGAAAGCCATAAGATAAAGAATGGTTGTGTCGCATTCTTAAAGTATAGTTTTAAGATATTTTGAAGTGATTTCCAATTTTGAGCGCTTTTTTAATAAATAGAGGGTTAATATTCTCAAGCAGGCCTAAAAATCATAGCACCTTTCGCGATTTTTAACAAGAGGTCTTTGAAAATTTTATAAAAAATATATGGTAATGGTTCAGAATGTATCGTTTTTAGAGATATAATAACAACATATGAGTTTTGACACTAAACAAATTGATAGCATATTGGGCTTTTGGTTTGGGAATTTAAAAGAAGACGAGCTCCCGTCAGAAGAATATCGCAAACGATGGTGGATCAAAGATCATGAAAATGATAAGATAATAAAAGACGATTTTGGTTATGATCTCGATCTGGCAATCAGAGGTGAATTAGATGATTGGAAAACAACTCCTCCAGGCACATTGGCCTTAATA
>SPCL01000137.1 GCA_004525335.1 Thermodesulfobacteriales bacterium | reverse complement strand
TAATGCAACTTTAGGAGATACTACAATTGCCAAAAGACAAGTTGTAGAAGTAAAAAACGCCTTAACAAGCACAGCTGTGGATCTTGGTCAGCCCGGATTTGATAACATATCAGGTTTTGGAAGAATAAATGCTTTTGCAGCGGTTCAGTCAGTACTTGCCGCAGGCCCTACTCCTACACCGACTCCAATCGTGCCAACTGGACAACCTACCGCATCACCTACTCCTCCTCCGACAGATGGTCTGACACCCCCAACTAACCCTACTCCGACACCTGCATCGACTGGGGATGGTTCAAGTGGCGGCGGATGTTCATTACAAGGCCCAATAGCAGGTAATATGATGAATGCTGCTATATTAAATCTAGTTGTACTATTTGTTCCAGCTCTTATTTTTGGAGCAGGCATCATGATAAAAAGAAGAAGTATCAAACGGATATGTCATTGATGTAGAGAACTTCCGGACTAATGATAAAGAAGCCCTTTTGTCAAGAAGGATTTAAGTTGGAATAATTAGAATAACGCCAACTGTATCAACTCCAAACTTTTGGAACAATTTGTTTTATCCGGGAGGAGATCCTCTAGTTAAAGGAGGAGCAGTTGAAGAGATACATGTCGACTATAAGAGAAATTCTATTGGCGTATACAAATGGAAATTAGATTGGCTGGTTGTTATATTTGGATTATCTATCGTTTTTGCATTCGGGATGAAGGGACTATTTAAAGCTGAGATATAGACTTCATATAGACTGGCGCTAAACAACTTGTAATCATGAAACTAAGTTAAGTGTTATACCCCGCTTTTCAAGATCCGCAGCTACTACTTTAATCCTGAGCTTTTGTCCTATATCAAACCATCTGTTTCTCCAATTTGGAATACTATCTTTGGGGACAAGCCCTTCAACAAACATCTCTTTAATTTCAACAAACATACCAAAAGGCATTACACTGATTACTATTCCATCAAACTCCTCTCCGATGTAAGGCTTCATCAACTCAGTTCTCTCAATACTCATACCCTCTCTTTCTACTTCATTAGCCAGTCTTTCTCTTTTAGAAGAATGCTCAGCAATCCACTCTACAGTTTTTTCATCATATGGAGGAGATTTTTTCAAGAACAAAGAGTCTAAAATTCTGTGAACTATCAAATCAGGATAACGTCTTATTGGAGAGGTGAAATGAGTATAATGAATAAGAGCAAGTCCGAAATGCTCCTCGTCTAAGACGGAATAGAATGCCCTCTTTAAAGAACGAAGGATTAACATGTTAACCGGCACTTCTTCGCTCTTACCTTTTGACTGATTAATTATATTCTGAAGATCATGTGTATTTATATCATCACTCGCTGAAAGCATATAGCCCAATTTTTTAAGCCCTTCTTTAAGCTTTATAAGTGAGTCAGCATCGGGGGTTTCATGAATTCGATAAATTGAAGGCCCACCGGAGTCACATAAGTGGCTTGCAACTGCAACATTGGCTGCAATCATAAATTCCTCGATCATTTCATGAGCAAAATTTCGTTTTGACTTAATAACATCCACGACCCTTCCGAGCTCATCTCTGATAAGATTGGGTTCTGGAATATCGAAATCGAGTTTTCCGCTTTCTATTCTGTGTTTTCTAATTTTTTCATAGAGCTCTTTCATCTCTTTTAGTACTGGAAAAACATCCTTAAGTTCTTTAGAAATGGGGGGCTTCTGAGAAAGATCTTCCACTACTTGAGTATAAGTGAGACGTGCAGAGCTGTTAATCACACTGTTGTACATCTTAAAACCAACCATCTCTCCCTTAGGATTAAAATCCATCTCAGCGGTTTTAGTAAGACGGTCTTCACTTGGCACAAGACTGCATAAATTGTTAGATAGCTTCTCAGGCAGCATCGGAATGACTCTGTCGGGCAAATAAACACTTGTTGCTCTACTCAAAGCCTCATTATCGATAGCACTCCCCATTTTCACATAATAAGACACATCAGCTATACAAACCCAGAGTTTATGACCGCTTTTGGTTTTTTCTATACCAACAGCGTCGTCAAAGTCTTTTGCATCCTCGCCGTCAATAGTGAAAATTGTTCTACTTCGTAAATCTACCCTTCTTTTAATTTCTGCGGGAGGAATTTGCTCAGCAATATTATCTAATTCTATGTTTATGTTATTTGGGAATACTTCAGTTAGGTCATACTCAATCAAAAGGCCTTTTTTCTCAGCAGTTATATCACCGGCCTTGCCCAAAACATCAAGAACTTTACCTCTTAAACGCCCGCTGGTAGAAATCTTGTTTTGTAGCTCCGCAACCACAAGACTGTTATTTCTAAGTTCTTTAATATCTGCTGGTTCTAGAATTATGTGAGGAATTAATCCGTCTCGTGGAATAATTTTCCCGGTCTTACCTGTTCTGACAAATTTACCAATTAACCTGCCGTCTTTTGCAACACCCTTAAGTCTGGTACTTGTAGCAACTCTTTGCGTTTTATTTGCATTTTCAGTGGTCTTTGGTTTAACATTTTTATATTCTGTAATTGCATATTTACCGCCTTCAACTCTACATATTTTGTCTTGCGATATCATCTTTCTAAGTACTTTCTTTAATATGGTTCGGTCTTCCTTAGGCATACCAAGGCGTCTAGAAATCTCCTTAGACCTCATAGGACGTCCATTAGAGCTCTTTAGCAACTTAATAATTTCTTTAGATTTGGGAATTTCCATAAATAATCACAGAAGAAAAAGCCGCCATAAAAAACAAATTACACAATAGGAAATATAAACAAAGACAGAACAAATATTAACAATATTAAAGTTTACAATGATTAAGCAAAAAATTCAATCTACCGCTTTTTAAGAAAGATCAGTTACTTAGGTAATTTTTTATTGTGAAATTTGAATCTTCAGAGTAATTCAGATAAAATTTCTTTGCCTTATAGATTTTAGGTTTTCTAATTAGGAGGAACAATCTCAGTGTTAAAGAAAAATATTCCAGGCGCGATATTAGTTTGTCTCATACTGTTTACCTTTGTAGGAATCGGTTTATATCTGGGAATCTCAATAGACTGGGATCCTTATTTTAAATATCTTGCAGTAGTTGCGGTTATTGCAGTTATCATTTCGGCTATTATCAATACGGTGCCCTCAGGCAACTCCAAAAAATAGCGGTTTCGCTTCCGGCTTTGTATTAGGGTGATATTATCAACTTACTATCCGATTGAGCCGGGATTTCCTCCTCCGGATGATATCTCATAAGATGGATTAGATAACCCCTAGGATTGACATCATTGTCCATATAAAAAGTAGCTTCATCTAAAAACTCTTTTACGACCATAATCCCAAAATCAATAGTAATTCTATTAGGTCCAATCTCAGGATCATCTTTAAAATGACTTACTATACTCAAAACATGGTTTGAAATTTCATCTGCATATTGGTTACCGCTTTGATGCTGATATAAAAGTCCTTTTTTCTCCGTCTCAAGAGTTTTCTTCGCCAGATCTAACCCAGATACTAAGTCTTTATTTGTTAGACTTTTATCGGCTCTGAATATGGCTACAAATCCTTTTTCTAGATATGCAAAGAGTTCTGGGTTGTTTTTATATAGCTCTGCCCTGCGAACATAGCTTCTGGCCCCTTCTTTCTTAATCCTCTGATGCATCATTTTTTGCTGGTGTTGCTTCTGACCTTCTACATAATATTGGCAATCCAGAGGGCAGTTAATCTCTACCCCTCTTTTTTCACCACAGCAAACAGTGCAAATTGAGGTCCTTTTAGCCGGACAATATCTCTTGGGTTTTCTTTTGTCACATAATATACACTTCATAATTATAAACCTATCTCAATTAAATATATCCGTTTGAATTTAATACAGAGAACTTAGGATAGCATTCCCTCAATTTTCCTCAAGGCTGTCTTATTTTAATATAACAAAAGAGTTCAAGATTTAATTCATTTGAAGTAGAGAATTTATCTACTAAGGTTTTCTCAAAGCTAGACCGGTAGCCACAATCATTTTTGTAGATATATCCTGAATATATTCAGGGTCAAAGGTATTTTCACTGTAGTTAATATTTCTAAATGGGTTCAGAATGCCTACATAGGACCCGGTAATTTCAGACAGGGCATCTTTTAATCCCGGCAAACTAGCCGTTCCGCCTCCAATCATTATTCGCTTTACCTTTTCGTTGCAATGTGCGGTTGAGAAATAATCAAGAGTTTGTTTTATCTCATGGGATATAGAATTTATAAA
Organism: Thermodesulfobacteriales bacterium; assembly: GCA_004525335.1. GTDB lineage: Bacteria > Desulfobacterota_D > UBA1144 > Nemesobacterales > UBA2774 > CR02bin9. The sequence continues at coordinate 1,267 of SPCL01000137.1, read as the reverse complement.
ATTATTTGCGAGCAGCTCAATTGTGGGATCAGTTACCCCTACCCTTTGATTATGTTTAACTTCTTCCGCCTCTTCATAAGTCAAGCTCATCTCCTTCATAATCATATCGGTATAGCGGCTCCCTGCGGTAAGCAAATCCCTTGCAAATACGGATTCCCCATTATCAATAATGAGTATGTTTGTGACAGAAGCGCCGATGTTAACTAATGCAAGCAATCCTTGTGATTCGGGGTAATTTACTTCATACATACTTTCTAGCGAGAATACATCAAGATCAATAACCACAGGGTTTAACCCCACATTTGTAATTATCGACAGATAATCCTTAGTAACATTCTTATTAGCCCCTACTATTAAGACGTCAATCTTATCATGAGAATTTTGAGCCGATATTACCTGGTAGTCATGTGTATAGTCCTTAGCAGCTTGAGTGCTAAACTGTTCTATTTCCCATTTAATAGACTTTTTTAATTCTGCATCAGACATGTGGGGCAGACTAACCCTCCTTAACAATACAGGCTCCCCTGAGATTGAAACCGCTGCATCATCTGCCTCAATTTCCAGATCATCAATTAATCTAGACAATGCATAGGAGATTGCTTCAGGATTCTTGATAGATTTATTGATGATAGCTCCCTGAACTAAAGGAGCTTCTCCGAGATTCTTTAGATGATAAGTAGTCCCTATTTCTTCAAGCTCTACGAGCTTAATTGAGTTTGAGCCAATATCTATGCCCAAAACACCGCCTTTACCTAATAACAAGCTCTGCTCCTCTTTCAAACTACAGGTATATAGCCAATCTTTTTAATTTTGCTCTTTCTTACGACCCATATTACTCATTTAAGTATATCTGTTAATTACTGGTTATCTTCAGTTTTTTATACTAATAACAGTTTTTTAATGCCCTGCTTCTTAGGTTTATGGAAAATGCAGATGGAGTGGTGCTATGTGGTCAACAAAACAAGAAAATTAAGCAAAGAAGGAAAATTATGAGGGGTTATAAGATAAAGTCTCTATTAAAGTGGATCTTCATAGTAAATCTCAACGTCTTTAGAAAAAACCCTTTTTGAATCAGTTGTTAGAAATACATGAAAGAACTCTCTTTCCATGGGGTAAAGTAAGGCACCGCTCCCCTCTTCAAAAAGGGAGATAGAATTAGCTTCGATAATGTTTCCATCCGCATCTTTGAGCACTATTACAACATATACAGATTGTACCGGAGCATCTCCGTTGTTAATCACAGCGCCGTTAAATTCCAGCATGCCGT
>SPCL01000121.1 GCA_004525335.1 Thermodesulfobacteriales bacterium | reverse complement strand
TCCAGCTTTATCAACCTTCTGCCCATTTACATAAACCACACCTTCCATGATCAGAGCTTGCGCCTGATTCCTAGATACTGCCAAGTTCCTTTCTACTAGAAGAATATCTAGCCTTTGTTTATTTATGGATTTTGCCATTATTACAATTTGAATTCTGATTTAAGATTAAAAGTTTCTATTTGCAAGATAAAGAGCGATTTCTCTAAGTGGAGTCGCTCTATCATCAAAATCCTTTAACGATTTCAATGTTTTTTTAGTTAAGTCTTCGGCTTTCTTCTTTGATTTCTTAAGCCCTACAAGCTCTGGGTAAGTAGTTTTTTTATTCCGCGCATCTGCTCCAATTTCTTTCCCTATTGCCTTACCACCTTCAATATCCAAAATATCATCAACTATTTGAAATGCGAGCCCAAGAGCTTTCGCATAAGTACTCAATTTCTTTAATTCTTTGTCGCTTGCATCCCCTATCTTAGCTCCAGTAGTTACTGCAACTTCTATTAAAGCGCCTGTCTTAAGTGAATGCATTTTCTCTACCTGATCTACGGATACATCCTTAATACCCTCAAGGGCCAGATCAAGTGCTTGCCCCCTTATCATCCCACCTGACCCCGCAGCCTTTGAAATATCAGCTACAACTTCCAGAAGAACCTTAGGGCGCAGTCCACTGCTTACCCCCTCTTTGATCATAAGGCTAAAAGCATCAGTTAATAGCGCATCCCCGGCTAAAACGGCCACTGCTTCTCCATAGACATTATGATTGGTAGGAACTCCTCTTCTTAAGGAGTCATCATCCATGCAAGGAAGATCGTCATGAATTAGTGAGTAAGTGTGGATCATCTCAAGTGCGCATGCTATGGGAAGCACAGCTTCGTCTTTTCCACCAAAGGCTTCATATGAGGCAATCATCAGTATTGGTCTTAGTCTTTTCCCGCCTGACAGTACGCTATATCTTATGGATTCTTCAAGAGGAGTTCTAGATTTAGAGGAATATTTCAAAAGAGAGTCTAATTTCCTGTCAATTAACTCTCTTTTAGTGGCGAGATAGCTTTTAATATTAAATGCCATAATGATTAATCTTCAGTATTGAAATCTTTGGTTATGAGTTCCCCATCTTTATCTTCTACCAGAATCTTCACTTTCTTTTGTATTTGATCGAGTTTTTTATGTGAAAAGGCAATTAGCTTGGTGCCTTCTTGAAAAAGTTTTATGGATTCTTCAAGAGGCAGGTTTCCGCTTTGAAGCTTTTCAACTATTTCCTTTAATTCATTCATAGAATCTTCAAACGATTTCATTAACTATTATTGTATCTTCGATACAATGTGTATACAAGAATGTATTTATTATCTTCTAATATTCGGAGATTAAATCTATCAAATATGGGTGTTTTGAAATTATTGACATCCTACAGGCACCTATATACGGATAGTATTCCTTTTATATGGAGGTGTACTGCTCCCCTTTTGTCAAGAAGGATTTAAGTTGGAATGCGGGCAGCGCCCGCAAGCGTACAATTTCTAAATATCTTAAGAGGGTCGGATTAACAATGGAGTTTGAATCAGGCAATAGAGGTACGCAGAACTCTTATGGAAGTAGGCACCGCCTGCAAAAAAGGGAGCTTAGGGAGATTATCTCCCTAAGCTCCCTTTAAGTTACTTTAAATTGTAGTGTTTTTAAATTTTAAGCAGTGACTTTCCTTCTTCTCATGACCATAAATCCAACTATTCCAAGAAGGGCTGTCATTGAAATTAAGGCCCATTTGGATAAGGTTGGTACTTGAGCCGCGGGCAGCACTGGCGAAAGCTTATCTACTCAGCGCTCAGCCGTTCTTGCATCAATGGACCCATAACCCCTTGCGCGTCTTCCTCCGTGAAGAGGTAGACGACGTCCTGGGTGTTGAACCCAATTGAGCCCATGAGATTAGTGCCGCACTGTTCATCGAAAAGCCAGCAATTGGGAAATGGATTGATTTGCTCTTCGCCACCAACAACGTGGCCGATTTCATGAGCGACCAGTATCTCCTGGAAGTAGACAGTGGCTGGAAATTCCTCGTTCGGCACAAATTGGCTCAAGGCATGATGACAGATCGGGAGGCCTTCTTCGAAACACCCATCGTAGATGCTAAGCCCACCAACACTTGCAGCGACTCCTGTACCGCCTTCAAGGTTGCGCCCACTGAAAAAGTAGACGAGGTCTGAACGACCTGCCGTGTGAGGCTCTCCGCAGCAAGGAGGATCTGACTGATGTGTCATTCGGATCGAATCACGTAAAAGTGCTTCACGTTCTGTACTTTTTGGGCCGCCCGCCTTCCATACTTCCAGACGGTCTATCCTCACCCTTGCTTGGAAACCGTTCGAGCCACCGTCAAAATCATTGTCGCAAAGTGCGTATGAGTTGTGTTCGTTCTGCTCGGGCTCAATGCAGTTAAATTGCCAGTCTATGACATTCAGCAGTGCTTCTTCTTTCAGCCAGAAAGGCATCACAGAGTCTGGAGGGTAAAGCCGATAGAAGTCGCTATCACCGTCGGCAACTGCGGACATGACTAGCTGTTCGTCTCCGGCCTCTGTTGTTGTGAGGGGTGACTCCAGACCACCAAGTATGTCAGCATCTGTGTTGAAGTTCGTATCTAAGCGGTCTCTTACATTGTAGGCAATATGGTTATATTTCTTGAGCACCACTTGGCGGTCTGCTTCGTTAACTCCATGTTGACGCAACAGAGGATCAATAGGCTCAATAATAGACCAGCCCTCTGGGTCCATCAGTATGTTTCCTTCAATTACTTGGTCGTTGATGGTGAATACGGCAACACCGGGTTTATCCACTACCATGCCTTGATAGGTGGCCGGCTCCTCGAGCGGAACTATCTCGAAACTCTGATCGTCTTCGTCTTTTATATATGCCTCGGTGAGGTCTGCGTTGCGCAGGTTTCTGAGTGTCAGTTGTACGTCTGCCCTGGTGAGTATGTTTTCTTTCTTGACGAATGGAAGCTGAATGCTCTCTCCATCCTGAACAGACGAAGCCAAAGTTTTGGTGTCGAGTTGGATCGGTTGGAACGGCCCGATGTCGGCGAGTACGGCCCTTAAAATCTGGTCCGCTTCCGATTCGTTATTACTATCACATCCTATAGTTGCTGCTATTAAAATGAGTAATACAAAAAGATTGAGTGTTTTAATCACTTTCTTCATATTCTCTCCTCACTGCTGATAATATAGTAGGGTCTAGATGATTAAATACCGATAATACCTTAACAAAGATTATAGCCAATATTTTGAATAATAGTTGTAATGACTCAGAAGTAAATTATTCAAGAAACCTTTAAATGTAAAGTATGATTCTTGCAATATTCCAGCTCCGCCTAAACAGGTGTACGGCATCCAAGTGCTGAATGAATGTAGCCGTATCGAGTTTTTACCAACTTAATTATACTTCGTTCTTAATGGGGAGCAGTATAAAGATACTATATCTACTATTTAGTTATGAGATCTAATTTTGCTTATATGATAAGGCAAAAAAAATAGCTCAAGTATATGGATAGTATAGGTTTGATGGAAGGTTGTTAAACTTGAATATCTAAGAATTTGTTCCTATCTTTCCGGTCACCGCAAAAAAAAAGGAATAGGAGAAATATTACTATCCCCCTATTCCAGTAAAATTCATTATTTTTTGTTTCTAGTAACGAGAAAACAGACAGCGCTATTGAGTTGCCTCGTTTGCTTTGTCCATGGTGTCATTAGCTGAATCCGTTGCATCATCTGCAGCTGGCGCTTCTTCCACTACTTCTTCTGCCATTTCCGCAGTATCACCGTCAGCGTCTTGAACTTCTTCAACCACAACATCTACTTCCCCTGCAGGCTCTTCAGCCTGTTGAGGACATCCTGCTAAACCTAATGCTAGAACTAATCCAGCAAATAAAATGAAGCTTCTTAACATAGAACCAATACCTCCTTAAAGTTTTTCATAGATATAAATTTTATACACAACTCATATATCCAACCGGGTCATATAAAACACCTATGTACAAATTTACAATATTTATTGACTGAAATCTATAACATTTTGAAATTAGTTGAAGCCAATTGTTCAGTAATCGTCTTAATTTAGTTCTGTTGTATCGTCAGACTGGTTATATTCACCCGGCTCCTGTTCTTCCACAAATCCCGGATCGGGGTTTTGTGGCTGGTTATTATCAAAGTCATCGGCATCAACAGGATTATCATATTGAGGAACTTCATAATTATCTTGATCTTGAGCAAACACGTTTTTGGTATTAAATCCCAAAAAACCGACAACAAGAAAGACAGCTATGAAAATAGATAATGAAATAAAATTAATTTGTTTATTACTACTCATAACCTTCTCCTAGTTAAACATCTATTTCGCTTTTTATCAACTTGTTAACAAAGCGCAATTTATATAGTTTGGATGTAAAGTCCACTTCTATTTAAGTTGCTTTGCGGATATATTCTTTCATACTTCCCTTCAAACAGGGTAATTATTACATATCTAAAACGCTGAGTAATCGCTAAATTATGAAAGCACATTTCGAGCTGAAAAACATATTACATAATATAGATGGTGAGGCTTATAAATCCTACAAGTCTATCGAAGGAGAATACCTTTTTAATGACTACACACTATATATAGATGACGTGCAAGGTAATCCTACTGCATCTCCAAGTAGTTTGAGGGTGAAAATTGCTCAGAGTGTTGCCTTATTCCCAAGAGACACATATACCAACAGGTCTCGCGAGATTGCCCTTAGGGATTTTATTACGCGCAAGTTTCATGAGTCAATACAACTCTATTCTAAAGAATCACAAATGTCAGGACTTATCTCGATTGATACTCCAGGGCAGGAAATTTTAGAGCGGACAACTGCATTTATTGATCAATCCTTTGTAGAAATACGGTTTACTATAGATCTACCGACTAGCGAGAAAGTAGTAGCAGGACATCTGGCAAAAGATATCTTTTTTGAAAAACTTCCTAAGATAATAAACAACTCACTTTTCTTTGATAACTTAGATAAAGATGCTCTGTACAAGCATATTGAAACTTCAGAAGACGCCGACTTTCTAAGAAATGAACTTGAGAACCTAAAGCTTATCGCTTTTGTCGCTGAAAACAGCATATTGCCGAGACAATCGGGTACAAGCTCACTTCCTATAGAAAGCGGTGCTGTCCCATTTATATCCCCTGATACTTTAAAAATGGACGTAGAGCTTCCAAATAAAGGTCAGATTACCGGCATGGGAATATTGAGGGGTATTACTCTGATTGTAGGAGAGAATAATCACGGCAAATCAACACTTTTAAAAGCTATCGAGCAAGGTATTTACAACCATATTCCTGGAGATGGAAGGGAGTATGTTGTCAGTAATCCCAATTCAGTAAAAGTAAGCGCGGAGGATGGTAGAAGTATTCAAAATGTGGACTTATCACCGTTTATAAAAAACCTCTCCGCAGGACAAAAGACTGATTTTTATTCCGTAGAAAACGCTAGCGCCGGCATCTCACAAGCGGTAAATATAATTGAAGCTGTAGAAGTTGGGGCGGACGTATTGCTCATTGATGAAAACACATCTGCCAACAACTTTCTGTATCACAATTCTAATTCAAGAGAAAACGCTTCTGAGAAGTACGAATATATAACCCCGTATATTGATAATGCCAGAAATCTATATAACGAATACATGGTTTCTTCTATATTGGTTATCGGACACTCGGAAGATTATTTCGGTATAGCTGATTTTGTTATTCAAATGACGGACTTTAAAGCTCAAAATATGACGCAAGAAGCAACAGAAATTGCTCATCAACGTAGTGATGTACAGAAGATTGATAGTTATTTCGGAACGATTAGAGACAGAATCCCCTTGGCAGAAAGCCTAGATAGTAGTAAAGGGAAAGACGGCATTGAAATTCCTCCAAATGAAATTAGTGATATTGAATTTGGATCAAATCTTATTGATCTAAGCTCTATAGAGCAAATTGTTTCAATCAGTCAGATAAATGCCATTAGAGACGCCATACAATATGCTAAGAAGTACATGGACGGCAAAAAATCATTCAGACAGGTAACGAGTTTAGTTATGCTAGATATTGGACGATCAGGGCTTGATATTTTAACCCCACGATTATCAGGTAACTACGCAGAGTTCAGAAAGATTGAGCTTGCTGCCGCAATAAACCGTCTTAGAACCTTAAGAGTTGAGCAGAAGATGTAGTACTATTTTTTTCCTCCCCCTTTGGAAAAGGGGACCGGTTGCAATCGAGTGCGCAACCAGTCGTACTTATATGAAACCTCTATTTCTATCATATGAAGAAAAAAGTTTACAATGACCAAATTGAAGGGGGATTTGTAGTTACTAGCGAAGCGAT
>SPCL01000065.1 GCA_004525335.1 Thermodesulfobacteriales bacterium | reverse complement strand
TTCCAAATGAAGGAGAAATATTAATTAGAGTTTCGGTATGCGGTGTTTGTCATACTGAGCTTGATGAGATAGAAGGGCGGATTCCTCTACCACAATTTCCAATCGTACTTGGCCACCAGGTAATAGGAGTAGTTGAGGAGCTGGGCTTAAATTCTGAGAAATTTACGAAAGGTGAGAGAGTAGGGGTGGCTTGGATATACTCCTCATGTGGAGAATGTCGATACTGTAAAGAGGGAAATGACAACCTATGTGAAGAGTTTAAAGCAACCGGAAGGGATAAGAACGGTGGATATGCCCAGTACATGACAGTGTCAGAGAACTACGCATACAAAATCCCAGAAGGGTTCACAGATACACAAGCCGCGCCTTTACTATGTGCCGGAGCAATAGGATATAGATCACTTAAGCTGACAGCAATAGAAGACGGCAAGAGCTTAGGACTTACAGGGTTTGGAGCCTCAGGTCATTTAGTCATGAAAATGGCTAAACATATGTTTCCTAATTCAGATATCTATGTTTTTGCAAGAAGCGAAAAAGAAAGAGAATTCTCAAGAGAGCTAGGAGCCCTCTGGGCAGGGGACTCTGAAGATTTCTCCCCTAATAAACTTGACGCTATAATCGACACCACGCCCGCATGGAAGCCTGTAGTAGAGGCTCTTAAAAATCTAAATACCGAAGGCAGGCTAATTATTAATGCTATACGGAAAGAAGAAGCGGATAAAGCTTATTTAATGAATCTGGACTACTCGCGCGATCTGTGGATGGAAAAAGAAATAAAGAGTGTGGCAAATATAAGTAGAAAAGATGTTTTAGAATTCCTAGAGTTAGCAGCCGAAATATCAATTAAGCCTGAAGTAGAAGAATACGATTTTGAAAACGCAAATAATGCACTAATTGATTTAAAGCAAGGGAAAATTAAGGGCGCTAAAGTCTTAAAAATCAACCAAAACTGACACTAGCAAGATTGCTTTAAATATATAATACAGACTTAGGCGGAGGCTCTTTGTCCCGCTTGAGCTACTTTCTTATCAAGCGGAATTTCTTGTTTCTGCTTTTGCTCAGCTTTTAATCTTTTCCTTTCCTTATCTTTTTTATAATAAGCGTTCTGGTCGTGGCAGATAGCACCTTCAGGCAGCCATTCCCAGAGCGGTCCTAAGTCCTTCTTCATCATGTCAATATAGAACTCGGGAATAACGGTTGTCTCGCCTTCAAAGAAGTCTCTAAACTGTCTATCCTCATCTAGACGTCTTCTAATTTCTCTATAAAACCTCATCCTTCCAAAACCCTCAGTTGATACTGCACGGACAAAATTGAGAGCTTTTGGAAAGGTAGTTTTGGTTTCAATAAAACGGTTCCAAATTGACGACCAGGAGAAAGAATGCTCTACAAGGCTAATTATACGGTCATACATTTCAGGCCAACTGCTGTGTGCAGGCCTTACATTCATAGCATGGTTATTGTTTAAGAAATGAAATGGGAAGGGCAACACTCTGCCTGCTCCCTGAAACTCAAGATTGAGCGGCGCAGCTTCCCCAAATGAAGTTAAAAGAGGGAAGGCCGGAAAGGCCGCAGGAGACATATCCACAAATTTCTTTGTCAGCTCAAAAGACTCCGGTCCATCGTCACAATCAAGACCAAGCACAAAGTTAGTTTGTATATAGGGCAAATATCTCAGTATCATGTTTACATGTTCTGAGACAACTTCAACTTTATCCATACCCTGTTTCTTGCCTGTTTTAGACTTCATAGCCAGATCATTCCATGACTCAATTCCAGGGAGAATAGCTTTAAATCCATTATCTCTCAGGCGTTTCAGATGCGGTTCTGATAAAAGTGACAAACTGCTCTCCGCTATAAAATCTATGCTATTCATAGGTACAGCATCTTCAATAGTCTGCATATAATCATCGAATCTGACGCCGAAATTGGGATCATACCAGCTAACAACGGGGCGTTTGTATTTAGTTCTGACAAACCTTAGATCTTCTTTTATAGATTCAAACTCAAGTGGCTGATACGGCACATCTGCATCTATACAAAAGCTGCATGTATAAGGACAGCCCAAGCTTCCTATCATTGGAACCATCTTGACCCAAGGAGCCTTTCTGAGAGCAAACTCAATATATTTCCAGCGCTCACGGATACCTGGTAGATAAGTGGGCTGCTGTGCGGCAGACAAATGCCTTCCTAACTCAAGGTGGTGGGAGCATTCTTCTAACACTTCCCTGCAAATCTCCTTGTCGGTTAAGCCCAGAACATAGTCAAAATATTTTTGGGCATCCTCTGGATAGCAACGTGCGTGAGGACCGCCTAAAACTGTTATCACTCCTTGAGAGCGGTATAAATTGCTTAAAGCATAAGCTTGTATTGCAGATTGTGTAAAAGCGCTAATGAAAACTATATCAATGTCTTTGGGTGTATCTGTTTTTAGTTCTTCACAACCGGTAAATGAAAATAATTCAACATCATGACCCATCTCTTCACACCAAACAGCAATAACTTGCGGCATAAGACCCGCAAGGTTTGCATGCATAATGCGTGCCCAGATTGATTTGTTTGGAGATTTAGTAATAAAATCAATAATTCCTATTTTAAGTTTTCGCATATATTCCCCTTGAGTTTGACTCTACTACTGTTTGACTCGGCTACGGATAAGCGAATTTCGCAAATCTCGAGAGTGTGTGGCTTCATCGTGGATTTTATTTCAATTTTATAGCACATAAGTGTTAAAGTAGGTTTCCTCTTAACTCATCAGAATCAATCAAGAGAATTGAAGGATTAAGAGGGCATACAGGAGAATTAAATAAGAAGACTTTAATGAAAATCTAACACTCCTAAGAGTCCTTGTATTGTTTTGGTCATTCCCAGTATTGTTTTAACTATTCCCATACCATATAAGTTTTAAAAATAATTTGCCCTAAGAATAAACGATTTTGAGAATTAATACAATGTTAGTAATAAGATAGTATTTTGTTGTTGAGTTTATTTTTTTTCAAAAGGATCATCCATTTCCGGATGCCAGAGCTTAAAGTGATTCTTGTGAACATCGGTATACGCTCCTTCATTGTAGTACTTATCATAAAAATCCAGGTCTAAATGATGGGCTTGAAAAACAAGCCTCGCAAACATAGGGTCTAAAAAGGCTGGAAAGCGCCCATAGTTCTCATAAATATAAGAGCAAAAATCCTTAACTATTTCAATCCTAACTTCACTCGGATGGTATTCGTCTGAAAGCACTCCCTCGGGGTTTTGATAAGGATATGCGTTATCCTCTTCCCAGAAATATCCTCTCTGCTCTAAAAACTTATCTACTGCGTCCCTCATATTATCTACATAGGGAGGGCATAGGGCCTCAAATACTCCATCCCTGCCAACCGGAACAGGCGGTTTGGAGGTTCTTAGAGTTTTCTGTGGATGTGTAAATCTGAAACCAAGCCCCTTGTAATCAGGGTTTACACCAAGCGCATAGTGAGGCAGGAGCCCTGTGAATGCCCAGCCTCCGAGTCCCAGAGTCTGAAGGGCAAGGTTCATATTTTGGCATATAAAAGCCTGCTCGACGTTTAAAGTTGTAAGCACCCTTAGCTCTAAATCAAACAGTGACAACTCTACATCCTTTCTGATATATCCCTTGTCAATCCATTTGTCGAGTCCGCACGATCTGCCGCCGTTAAGTTCATCTACTATGTTAAATGCATACTTCTCACCAAAATAAATAAACAAAAGCACCATGTATTCAATCGTCGTGTTTGTAACAGGTACAAAAAATGTTGTGCCGGGTTTATTGCAGTTCCAGGCGTTAAAATCAAATAACCCGGGCTCTCCCTTGGGAAGATTCGCTCTCCCGTCCTCAAGCTTGATTAGGCTTCTTCTAAATAATGTTAGCACCTTTTCTAATTTTTCTTCTTCTGATGTTCCATGAAAGATTGAAGTCTGTCCGGGCTCGGGCATCACGTCGTGAAGCTTAACCATATAGACACCGTCGTCGTTGGTATAAAAAAGCTCGGTAGAATGAGAATTGCACGAGCAGGGCCAGCTTCGTCCCGTCCACTGAAAAAGCCATGATATCCCGGTGCGGGGAAGGTCTCCAAGGGATAGCCCTGTCATCCCGGTGCCCGACCAGATCAAAAACGCCTCTTCTAGCTCGGTAAGCGCTACGGGCTTGTGTACAGACTTATGCTTTAGTGTCCCGTCCTTTATTTCCATACCGAGCCCGAATCGTCTTGAGCGGCGGGTAAAGATAGAGTCCATAAACCCGAACTTAAGTGCTACGTCTAAACCCTCAGGAATACCCATGGAATTCTCCTTGAAATTTTAGAATTGATTACGAATATAGAATTACATAATAATAGGAATTTTGGAAATGATAATAGTTAGAACATCAAGATTGTAATAGGGGTTAAATCAATTACTTCCGCAGCTTTTGCATACACCGCTTAGGAGAAGAGAATATCCCTCTACTTTGTAGTCTCCAAGAGTTTTATTGGAAATGTCTAAATTATTAAGAGAGTCATCGTAAACATCTTCAACTTTTTTACACTCTGTGCATACGATATGGTGGTGAGGAGATAAATTAGCGTCATAACGGGCAGCATTGTATAGCACGTTTACAACGGAGATGAGGCCTAATTTCTCAAATGTCTCAAGAGTTCTATAAACAGTAGTGAGTGAGATATTAGGATAGTAATCCTTTATCTTCTTATAAATAATTTCAGTACTTGGATGCTGGTCAGTGCTTGCAAGCTCTCTGTATATGGCTATCCTCTGAGGGGTAACTTTAATCCCCAGATCCTTGCTGCGGTCTATAAACTCATTTACCCTTTCCTGAATTATTGCCTTGTTCATATATAAACCTCTGTTTATTATTTTATACCACAAATACTAAAAGTTCCAGCAAATCATTCTGAATTAATTCATAAAGACTTAATTTTTGCTCTTTATACTTCAAAAACGGTATAATTTTAGAGTACTGGTACTTGAAACCATAAGCTTATATCTGTTAACTTAATCAAAGTGAATACATTAGAAGAGATTAAAAAGAATAAAGTAATTGCCGTCATTAGGGCAGATACTCCTGATGTTGCTCTTGAATTTGCAAGAGGGTGTATTGAGGGAGGAATAAAAGTTATTGAAATTACTTTTTCTTTCCCTAGGGCAGAAAGAGTAATAGCTGAACTCTGTAAAATTGATGATGTTATAGTAGGTGCTGGAACTCTACTTGATGCAAAGATGGCTCAGAAGGCACTTGAATCCGGAGCAAAGTTTTTAGTATCGCCGCACACTGATGAAGACATCGTCTATTTGGCAAAAGCACACAGCTTGCCTACAATACAAGGCGCCCTTACATCTTCTGAAATCGTAAATGCGTGGAAGCTTGGTGTGGATATGGTTAAAGTATTTCCCGCAAGCGCTGTGGGTGGGCCGTCATATATAAAAGCCATTAAAGAAGCGCTACCCTTTGCAGAGATAATGGCCACAGGGGGAGTAAACTACGATAATTTTCCGGAGTATCTAAAAGCAGGAGCTTCAGCAGTTGGGCTTTCAAGCGCATTTCTTACACAAGATAAAAAAATCAAATTAGAAATAGTCATACAAAATACTAGAAATATTGTTGATAGACTATCTACGATAAACAAGGAGTAGGCTCAGGTGGCAACATCGGTAGCAAACAAAACAAAATTAAAAATACTCTTTGTAGTTTCTGAGATGGAACCATTCGCAAAGGTAGGCGGCCTGGCTGAAGTAATTGGAACTTTATCCAGAAGGCTATCAGGCCTGGATTGTGATGTAAGAGTGGTTCTCCCTTATTACAAAGAAGTCAAAAAAAATCTACGAAACCTAAAATTAAAAGTTAAGAAATTAGATAAGAGAGTTGCTATTTCTATTGATTGGCTTGTTGAAGAGGGGGAGCTGTATGAGGTCAAGTATAAAGATGTAACAGTTTATTTACTTGAGAACGATGAGTACTTTGGCAGAGATCAAATCTACGCAACACCTAAAGGGGAATTTGAGGATAATGATCTTAGGTTTGGTTTTCTATCATTAGGCGCTCTAGAAGCCGCGAAAGCACTTAATTTTAAGCCCGACATAATACATTGCCACGACTGGCAGACCGCATTTATACCTATTTGCCTTAAATGGAGAAAACATCTCAAAGACGACGAGTTTTTTAGAAATTCTAAAATAGTCTTTACGATCCACAACATCTCCTATCAAGGACAATTCGAGAAAAACATTATGGACAAGTTCGGTATTCCCGGATTCCTTTTTACTTCACAGGGACTTGAGTTATATGGAAAGGTGAATCTATTAAAAGGCGGGATTCTATACTCAGACCTAGTAACCACAGTAAGCCCTACATTTGCTGAGGAAATTAAAAAAACAGAATACGGATACGGTCTTGACGCTGTCTTAAAGTGGGTATCCAGGAAATCTAATAATCTGACGGGAATTTTAAACGGGATCGATTATGACGAATGGAACCCAGAGACAGATAAATTGATTTACAAAAATTTCAGTTCTAAAGAAACAGAGTTAAAAGCTACGAACACTCTCAAAATAAAAGGGGACCTCGGTCTCAACGAAAGTGAAGAATACCCACTCTTGTGTTTTGTATCAAAACTTACTGAGCAAAAAGGTTTAGATCTACTCTTAGAATCGCTTCCACAAATTTTCGACCTTGGATATGAAGTTGTAATAATAGGCTCAGGTGAAGCACGTTTTGAGCAAATGTTAAGAAAAGCAAACCGAAGGTTCAAGAAGAATCTTTCCATCACTATTAAACCAAGTGAAGATCTTGAAAGAAAGATTTACGCAGGGGCAAATATGTTAGTTATGCCCTCACGTTTTGAACCCTGCGGACTGAGTCAGATTATAGCTCTAAGATACGGCACTATACCTGTAGTTCGAGGTACGGGAGGACTATTGGATACAGTTAAAGACTATAATGATGACAAGAAAAACGGTAATGGATTTATCTTCCATGAATTCTCTAAAGTTAGTCTCCTAGACGCTCTACTTAGGGCGATCTCAGTATATGAAGATAAAAAAGCTTGGAGCAAATTAATAACAAAAGCAATGAAAGAAGATTTTTCCTGGAGAAAGTCGGGGAAAACATATAAAGAGATTTACCAAAAGTTATTAGCCTAAATAAATTTTACAAACTTTAAGAAAACTACATAAAGCATCTCCACATTTGATTTATCTTAGAGGCTTTTTTCATTTCAACTTCAAATAAACACTCGTAGTCAAATAAAGAATGAAACCATATTGCTCCGCTTTAAGTTTAATATTGTAACAAGGTGATTAATCATAGTCCGCATAAACAGTACATCTGTGATTGCAACATCGAAAAGGAGATAAGCAATGAAATTAAACATAGCCGTAATAGGAATAATTTTTACAATTTTCTCTGGTATAGCTTTAACTGAGAGATCTAATGCACAAGAAACACTAAGCATAGAGGTCTTCTATCAAGAACTCTCCCCATACGGCGGATGGTCGCCCCACGTGGAATTTGGTGATGTATGGCAGCCATACGAAGTAGGCCCCGATTGGAAACCCTACACCGACGGAAGATGGGAGTGGTCGGATCAAGGCTGGATATGGATATCCTATGAACCCTGGGGCTGGGCCACATATCATTACGGCAGGTGGATATATGATGATTATCAAGGATGGTTATGGATTCCCGGAACCACATGGGCGCCCGCTTGGGTAAGCTGGCAACAAAGTCCTGAATACATTGGCTGGTCGCCACTTCCTCCCGATAGAGGCTTTTTTATAGAAATCGGATTTGTTTTTAACTCTTATAACAACTATTACTACAAACCTTATGGTCACAATTACCACCATAAGAAACACCGCTATTACCATGATTACTATAATAATCCCTACCATTACAAGCCTCCTGCAGCGCATTGTGTATTCTTGCCTTATAATAAATTTGGGCATCATAAACACGCAGGCAAAGCAGCACTTCCTCCACCTCACTATGATGTGGTTCTAAGAAATAGTAGAAACGTGACAAACATAAAGCGCGTAAATAACAAAGTTATTAATTACGGACCTGACAAGCACTTCATTGAGACACACTCCAACAGCAAGCTGGTAACTCACCACATAGTAGATAGGAACAATGTCACATTAAGAGGCAATAAGAATATAAACATTGTCAAAGACGGCACCTATAGCGTCTATAGACCAAAAATAGAGAGAACAAGTAGAGACTCGTTTACCACAAATAGAAATCAGATTAACAACAAGGGTTCTACAAGAAAGGGTTCTACAAGAAATAACACAAATAATTCATTGTCCCATAAGCAAACACAATTAAACAGACCGTCTTCTAAGACAAATGTGAATTCTAATTACAAGAATCAGACAAGAATTTCCGAGCCTTCGATAAAGACAGGATTTTCTCAGAATAAAGATATTAGAGGAAACTCAACAGTAACAAATAAAAAGATATATAATCAGAATCAACAAAAAAACAATAATCAAAACAGGGTCAATACCACTCCCGACGGATACAACAAATATAGTTACAAAAATCGACAGCCTGCAAATTCCAGATACGTACAACCAGCAGCTAACCAAAAAACACAGAGTATTAAAGGGAACAAGGTTTCCAATAATAAGGGGGCATCGAAGAACACTCTTAATCTTGGGCACAAGAGTACACAGAGGTCAAATATTGAGAACACCTCTCAATACCAAAAGAAAACAGGATCCTATAATAGGGTAAATCAGGTATCCACTAAGAAATCCGGCAACACAAACTACTCAAGCAAACAGAAGCAAGCTTCGAGTAAAAAAAGCAATGTATCACAAAGTAGTTCTTACAAACCAAACGTAAATACAATGCCGTCACAAGAAAATCCCGCATTCTCAAGACGCTAATCACTCATATCCATATATCCGAGCCTTTAATTCATCAAAGGTTCGGATATCATATCTTGTAAATGAATGTTGGTCATGAAGAACTGAAAACAATACACCTATCTGAATTAGACGAATATCTAGCTTCTAGATTGCTTGATAACGTAGCCCCACTAAGATTTACAATGTCCAGAGAAGATTTTCAGGGTTATATAACTATTGGACAGGAAAAAACAGAAATGACGATAGAAGCGGGCGGGATCGACTTTGAACTCTCACCTTCAGAATATCAATCGCTTGATTCAATTAATATTTCAGACTTCACAAATCAGACAATCTATACAAGCTCTGCTTATGAGTTCTTTGACTTCATGCTGATGTATTTTTCCCGCTTGGAATATCTTCTGGATTTCAACAACAGTTCTTGGAGAATAAGAATCCTTAGTTTCAAAGAAGATAAGTAATCTATTATTCAAAACGATTAAGAACTTCGTAATAAGTATTACGTTGGGCAGGCTTAAATCCGGCTGATTTAATCATATGGACAAGCTCCTCTAGGCTTGATTTGTACTTGTTCTCCGCGCAAGTGAGCACATTTTCATCAAACAATGTTCCGCCAAGATCACTAGCGCCGTAGTACATAGAGATAGTCCCAACTTTATTTCCCTGAGTAAACCATGATCCCTGTATGTGTTTAAAATTATCAAGATAAATTCTTGAGAGCGCAAGCACACGCAAATATCTGTCTCCCCCAACTTCTGAAGAAAATTTTCTCTCAAGAAAAGTATTTTTAGGTTTAAATGTCCAGGGAATAAATGCTAGGAAATTACCCGTCTCATCCTGCAACTCACGGATTCTTTCTAAATGCTCAACTATATCCTCATCCTCTTCAAAATGTCCGAACATCATCGTAGCTGTTGTTTTAAAACCAATAAGATGAGCCTCTCTAGTTACCCTCATCCACTGATCGGCGTCAATTTTAAGAGGGCTGATTTTTTTTCTGACCCTGTTTGAAAGCACTTCGGCTCCGCCCCCGGGAATTGTCCTTAGCCCAGCGTCCCAGAGCTGCTGCAACACGTCTTGGGTGGTAATCCCAGTATATTTAGCAATAGCGCTTATCTCAGGCGCCGAGAAAGCGTGAAAGTGAAGCTCAGGGATTTCTTCCCTTGTTCTTCTAACCAGTTCAAGGTAGTAGTCAAGCCCTATCTCAGGATTGTGGCCGCCTTGCAGGAGCACTGTAGTAGCTCCGTTATGGTAAGAGGTCCGCATAATCTCAATTACTTTGTCCACGCTAAGAGTATAAGCGTCAGACGCTCCCGGTGGTCTCCAGAACGCACAAAATAGACACTCAGTGTCACACACATTCGTATAGTTGGGGTTTGTATCGGCAACAAATGTAACAGTGCCGTCGGGATGAAATTTTCTTCTAATTGAATCAGCCAAAGATCCTAATTTTATAGTATCTGCGTTTTTAAGTAGGGTAAGCGCTTCTTCAGGATTTATCCGCTCATCACTTAAAACCTTATCGAATATTTCTTCAACTTTCATGAGTACTTATTGAACCCTATATATTTTCTGTGTCAATTGATTATATGACTAACTCTTAGTGATATTATGCCGAAATATCTTCTTATTTTTATGTCACTGTACCTTTTGATACTAAAAATGCACTCAAACAAATTTAACTTGAGTGTGATATCAAACAGATGTACATTATTCAAACATGAGAGTAATTAAGGCGTTATCAAGCTTGTTCATGTTGTTAATAGCAATTCACTTCTTCCTTACCCCATATTCGCAAAGCCAAGAGGACATTAATGAAGAATATTGGATGGGAATATATTCCGGCAATGAAAGGGTTGGATATTCTTATAATTCTATAAAAAAAGTACAAGAAATTACAGAGTTTAAAGAGCTTACAAACTTAAGAATTAACCTTCTTGGGAAAGATAACGATGTATATACAG
>SPCL01000100.1 GCA_004525335.1 Thermodesulfobacteriales bacterium | reverse complement strand
TGAGGAAAAAATTAGTCAGCACTGTGTCGCTTCCTGGAGCAGCATTGAGGGGGGAGATGAGATGCAGAAAGTTATGCTGGAAATGGCCGAGTTTATGGATCAGATGGCAAAGTCATTTTCAAAAAGTAAGGGCATGATGGGCCAGCAAATACAGTTTGATAACAATGTTTTTGCACAGCTTAGAAAATTAAACGGGTTTCCTGTACAGACAATAGATTATGAAAACGGAACTGTAGAGAGTGAATCACAACTCGTATCGTCTAAAAAAACTAGTTTAAATGCGTCTGACCTGGAGCCGCCGGCCGGATATACAAAGCGGGACATGGGGTCAAGATAAAAATTTGCTGATTCTACAACTTAGGAGTATGTGGATATGAATACATCAATAGACTTAAAATCACACTCTTCCAAACTTTTAGTGGGAGCACTATTCTCGTGTTTTCTTTTTATCGCTTTATTAATACCTCTAGATTTCGCGCATGCAGTGAAATCTACGTGTGATTTTCAACATAGAGAGTGTTTCACTGAAGCAGGTTTTCCTGCTTGCTATAACAAGATTGATATAGAAAAATACTACCAGTTTGTTAAAGAGGAAAAGCTCGAAATAGCAGAGCAGATTATCACAGATGATAAAAAATGTGTGAAGTTGACAGGGAATGAAAAAGCCTTTTTGCAAGATAAGAGCAGCGGGTATGTAAAGTTTGGCATTAGAGGCCAGAACGCGACATTTTGGGCTAAAAGGGAAGCATTGTTTGCGAGATAATCCCTTGCCAAGATTTTTATTCTGTATCCTATCTTAGAACTACTAGGTATAACAATTGAAACTAAGACTAAATAAGTATCTTTCCATGTGCGGTGTATCGTCCCGAAGGGGCGCTGATGAACTTATCAATAGAGGTGCTATCAGTATTAATGGTAAGTATCAAAGCACTCTAGGATGCACAATAGATCCCCAGATCGATGTAGTTCGAGTTCGAGGCAAGATAATAAAGCCTGAGCGAAACAGGTATTTAATTTTAAACAAACCTAAACTCTATATCACGGCTCTTGGCGAAGGTCAGGATGAAAAAAAGACGATACAGGAATTAATCGGAGATATCCCCGAAAGAGTCTATCCTGTTGGAAGATTGGACTATGATGTAGAAGGTCTGGTTGTCCTGACTAATGACGGAGAGCTTTCCAATAGAATCCTTCACCCCAGTTTTGAGCTCAAAAAGGTTTACTCTGCAGTCGTTAAAGGAACTCTGACTCAACAAAAGTGTTTGAGAATGGAAAAGGGGATTGAGCTTGAAGACGGTTATGCTAAGCCCGATTCTATAAAGCTTCTCAAAGCAGACAAAAACTTGAGCACGGTAGAAATCTCTTTTCATGAAGGCAGAAATCGTTTGGTTAAAAGGTTTTTTGCCGAGTTCATGCATCCCGTCAGGCAACTTAGAAGAATATCTGTCGGGCCACTTAACATTGGAAATCTTGAGAGAAGGCATTGTAGAGATTTAACAACTAAAGAGCTCCAGAACCTCAAGAAAGCGTTGGGTCTTGAAAACTGAGCATGTCTTGTATCACGAGTGTGTATTATGGTACGATTCTGTAGTGATTCTGAGTTTGAATTGTCAATAAATCTTAATTCATATTTCCAAGGGTAAATCCATATATGTTCATTACATTTGAAGGTGTCGAGGGAAGCGGAAAGAGCACTCAGGCCAAACTTCTAGCTGAGCTTCTTACGAAAATCGGGCATAAAGTCACTCTAACACGTGAGCCCGGATGGGGACAGCTGGGGGAGCTGATCAGGAAAGTGATTTTAGATGAGCGGAGCCTAGAGCTTGACCCATTTTCAGAACTCTGCCTTTTCTGCGCCGATAGAGTGCAGCATGTGAGAGACTTTATTAAACCAAAGCTACAGGCAGGCGAGATTGTAATCTGCGACAGATATTATGATTCGACTGTGGTCTATCAAGGTAACGGTCGGAAACTTGATAAAAGATTGGTTAATAAGATGGCAAAAGCATCAACTCTTGAGCTTATCCCGGACATAACATTTTTATTGAATCTTCCTGTTCGCACGGGGCTTACAAGACTCCAGAGCAGAGGCGACATCACTAAAATGGATGAAGAGCCCTTGGAGTTTCATGAGTTGATAAGACAGGGCTATATGCTTATCGCCGGGAGAGAGCCCAATCGAATCAAAAAGATAAATGCCGATAGAGATATTGTAGAAATTCATAACGAAATAAGGAGCATAGCAATAGAGTCTATTTCCTTAAAAAGTAAATCTTAAACTATATTGGAGAGTCATATTTAAGGTTGCTAACAAGAAGCCAATGTTCAATAATAAGATAATAGGCCACGATTTTCAAAAGGGCATTCTTAAGAGGGCAGCAAATGAGAATTTGGTTTCTCATTCTTATTTGTTTTCCGGATCTGACGGAATCGGCAAGAAGCTTGTCGCAAATGAGTTTGCGAAGCTAATAAACTGTAAGTCCAGAGGCTCTGTTGATTCTGCTAACCTCGATTCTGCAGCCTGTGTTTGCGGATCGTGTGCCAAAATAGATAAAGGCATTCACCCTGATGTTATTTACGTACAGTTTGAAGGCGTTAAAAGCATTAAGGTTGAACAGATAAGAGAAGGGGTTGAAGAGAGGCTCTTTCTTAAATCATTTGAGGGCAAATTTAAAGTTGTAATAGTTGATGAAGCTGAAAGAATGAGTAATGGGGCACAGAATGCTTTTTTAAAAACCCTGGAGGAACCGCCGCCGAATTCCGTAATAATTCTCATCACATCAAATCCGGATTCTCTTTTACCAACTATACGCTCAAGATGTCAGTTGGTCAGATTTAATACGCTTGCTGAAGAATTGATACTTGAGGAGCTTAAGAGTAGAGGCGATCTGTCTTCAGAAGATGCTATTGTATGCTCTAAATTATCAAACGGCAGTTTGGGCAGGGCACTTATGATGGATAGTGATTTAATAGGGTGGAGAAAGGAGTTGATACAGTATCTCATGCACTTAAAGCCCGACTCCGCCATGAGTATTATCGGATTGGCTGAATATATGCCTCTTACCTCGGACCCTGAAGATATGGAGAGAATGACTCTCGCATTTGAATTTATATCACTCTGGCTTCGTGATCTTATGCTCATAAAAACTGATTCTGATAAAAAAGGGATTACTAACGTAGATCTAATCGAATCAAGTATGCAAATTGCAGAGAAATGGGATCTTGATAACATTTTAGATAAGATGGGGGCTTTAGAGAAAACTCGGAATGATATATATAATATGAACGCTAATAAGCAACTTTCATTTGAAAATCTTTTTATAAGACTAGCAAGTTAGGGTATTATCATAGTCCTTTAGAATACTGCAGAACAGAAGAAGAGATATTATGGAGATTAGTATTTATGTCTAAATCTTTTTACGTTACTACACCGATTTATTATGTAAATGATGTGCCCCACATTGGACACGCATACACAACCATAGCCGCTGATGTTATTGCCAGGTTCAAAAGGCTCCAAGGTCATAAAGTTTTTTTCCTTACCGGCACTGACGAGCATGGGCAGAAGATTGAAAGAACTGCTGAGGCTAACGGCGAAAAGCCTATAGAGCTTGCAGACCGGGTTGTAAAAGGATTTCAAAACTTATCTCAGGTTCTAAATATAACAAATGATGATTTTATAAGGACTACCGAAGATAGGCATCGCATATCAGTAGAGGAGATTTTCAAAAGAGTAGAGGCAGCAGGGGATATATATCTAAGCGAATATGAGGGTTGGTATGATGTTAGAGATGAGGCGTTTATAACCGAGACGCAGCTTGAAGAAATTTTGTCTTTACCTGAGGACAAACGCCCTATTATTGAGAAAGTTAAGGAGGAGAGCTATTTCTTCAGACTTTCCAAGTATCAGGAGCCGCTACTTGAATACTATAAAAAACACCCTGAATTTGTTCAGCCCAGCTACAGGTTAAATGAGGTTTCCCGTTTTGTAGAGGGCGGCCTTCGCGATCTGAGTATAAGCCGTACAACTTTTACCTGGGGTATACCTGTTCCAGGAAATCCCAAGCATGTGATTTACGTCTGGTTTGATGCTCTTACCAATTATCTCACCGGTGTTGGTTTTCCAGATAATGAGAAAATGTTGAGTGAGAATTGGCCTGCCGATGTGCATCTGGTGGGAAAAGACATACTCAGATTTCACGCGGTCTACTGGCCTGCTTTCCTCATGTCGGCTGGAATAGAGCTTCCCAAAACAGTTTTTGCACATGGCTGGTGGACAGTGGAAGGGGAGAAGATGTCTAAATCTGTAGGCAACGTTGTAGACCCTAACCAAGTAGTGGAAGAGTTTGGTGCGGATGTGTTTAGATATTTTCTTTTAAGAGAGATTCCATTTGGACAAGACGGGGATTTCTCCAAGAGCGCAATTGTGGCCAGGGTAAACGGTGATCTTGCAAACGGTCTTGGAAACCTGGTTAGCAGAACACTTGGAATGATAGAGAAATATTTCGATGGCAAAATTCCTGAACCCACAAGTCTTAACTCGGGAGATGAGGCAATAAGAGATAAGGCTATTGCCACAGTGGATCTTGTAGAAAAGCAAATGAATGAAATAGCATTTCATAAAGCATTGGTATCGCTCTGGGAGTATATTGGGGATGTTAATAAGTATGTAGATGAATCAGCCCCATGGACGCTTGCTAAAGAAAACAACCAAGAAAGATTGGGCGCCGTTCTTTGGACTATAGTTCAGGCGATCGGAGTTATAACCATATTAATTTGCCCTTTTATGCCCAAGTCTGCTGAGGAAATATGGAAGAAATTAGGATCTGTGGACCCGCTAAATTCCAAGCTCCTCTCTGACGCAAAAGAGTGGGGAATCGTGAAATCCGGACAGATTGTGGAAAAAGGCCAAAGCCTCTTCCCACGCTTCGAAGATAAATAAATCGGCTATTTTCTTACAATATAATAATAGTTAATCGGATCATGAGGCAGTTCTTTTATCTCAACTTGAGTAAACCCCGCGTTCTTCAATATATCGGTTGCCAGTTCTTTCCCCCACATTGCTCCTAGACCCTTTCCGTTTTGCGATAGTGACACAGTCATACAATGCATACATGAGATTGTATATGTAAAGGGGCCTAGCAAGTGATCCATATTATTGTGGACATGGCTTGAGCCTGCGATATCCTGCATTAAATACACGCCGTCATCTTTTAGAGCATTGTTTATATTAGACAAGACTCTGTCCGGGTCGGCCTGGTCATGTACAGCGTCAAACGTAGTAATAAGATCATATTTATTAACGTCGTCAATTTCAGCAACATCTTTAGCAATCAATTTAACATTTGTTAAGCCGTGTTCTGCGGCATGGGCATTTCCTCTATTGATTGCTTCTTCTGAAATGTCATATCCTGTGAACTGGCTATTTGGGAATTCTGTAGCCATATGGACTAAAGCGAATCCACTCCCGCAGCCAAGGTCCATAACCTCAATCCCTTCCTCCAGCTTCTCAAGTATGCCGGGTATTAAAGGAAGCGTCTGATCCAGAAGTGGTGCTATCACAGTCTGATTGCTTTCCTCTGACATAACCTCATGGAAACGCTCAAAGGCTTCATAGGGCACACCGCCGCCATTATGAAAACATTCAACGATTTCATCTTCCACAGATCCTAGAACAGATATCCACTGAGTTGTAACAGCAATGTTGTTAGGCACGGCTTTTCGCGTGAGCCAGGCTGAATGCTCCGGAGGTAGGGAGTAGGTCTTGTTTTCTATGTCATAGACAACAATTTCTCCAGTCACCATAGCTCCTAGCCATTCTCTTACGTACCGCTCGTTTAACTTTGCGGCGCTTGCGATTTCTTCACTTCTAGAGGGTTCAAGCTCACTCATCACATCAAAGAGCCCTGTTCTATAACCTATCGAAATCATCAAATTTAAAGCGCCGTGATTTAATATGGTCATCATCCTTTCGGCAAACTCCTCGGATTTAACTTCGTTTATACTAACGTTACAGTTACTACACATATCTAATTCCTCCTATATTGTTACTAAACAGACTGGTCTGTCTACATTTAAATAAAAAAATTATTTTACTAAATTTTCGATTAATTTGACCGCTCTTTCAATTGGCCAAGTATCGTTGTAATTTTTGCTTGCAACTATAGCACCTTCAGCTATTAGGTGGTACATGTCAACTACCTGAGCCACGTCCAGATGTTTATACTTAGGTTTTGAATCCTTTAAATCTTGAATAACGTCTTTTAATATCGAACGGAACCTGTCGTCATGTAGTTTTACTTCCTTACGTATCGGGTGGTTGGGGTCAGTAATTTCTACAGCCATATTTCCAAAAGCGCATCCCCTGAAATTAGTTTCCTTCATATATTCTAATACTCCATTAATTATAGACATATATCTCTCATAAGGATCTTTTATGCCGTTAACCATATCCTTAGTAGCGTTGGTATCAACACGGTCACGCTCTCTTAGGTATTCGACGCCAAGATCCTCTTTGGATTTGAAGTTGCTGTAGAAGGTGGCTTTAGCAACGCCCGATTCCTCGATTATCTGATTAATACCGGTTTGATGATACCCCTGGCGATAAAATAGATCGTTAGCAGCTTGAATGATACGATCCCTGCTCGGCAGCTTTACATTTTTTTGCATGACTCAGATATTACAATAGACAGACTGGTCTGTCAAGTGGTTTTTGTTTATGTAAAATTATTTATATGATACAATGACTATAAAGAATAATTTGCCCAAACTGAGTGAAGTTGTTCCGATGATAAATAGAACCGGAGGATTATAGATGAGTGATAAATGCTGCATTAATGTGTTTGACGATGGGCCGCTTGGTATCGAGGAGCTTGAGACATTAACTAATTCTAATGGCGAGGAGTTAGAAGTAAAAAAGAGAATAGCGCTTTGCAGGTGTGGAGCTTCTCAGACTAAGCCTTTTTGCGACGGTACGCATAAAAAAATTGGGTTTTCCAGTAAAATTGAAAAGTCAGAAAGTGATCAAGAAAATGATGAGGGTAGAAGAGCAATCAGAGTATTCATGAACGGCCCTTATGAAGTATCAGGAGATATAGAATTAAATATCAACGACGAAATGAGTCTTTCAAATAATGACCCATATTATCTTTGCAGATGCGGAGCATCAGAAAACAAACCCTTTTGTGATGGATCTCATAAGAAAATAAATTTTTCTGACGAGTAATCTTCACAAGTAAAAATTAGGAGAATTATTTATGGCATTAACACCCTCAACTATGCTTGCTCTGGGTACAAAAGCCCCGGAATTCCGGTTGCTGAATGCTGTCGATAACAAAGAATATCACCTAAATGACCTAAGGTCGGATAAAGCTACAGTTATCATGTTCATATGTAATCACTGCCCATACGTGAAACATGTGCAGGAGGGGCTTGTCGAATTAGCAAATGA
>SPCL01000112.1 GCA_004525335.1 Thermodesulfobacteriales bacterium | reverse complement strand
CCAACCATTGCGGAGACGACCAAATCAGCTTCATTCATTTGCGCTAATGTCTCTGCGCCGTCTTGGCCATAGAGTATTTGAGTTTGAGAAGTCGAAATCTGAGAGGCTAGCATAGAGGCAGATTTCTCATCTTCTACTGAAACAGCAAGAGGTCTGAACTTTAATATCTGCTCTTTGAGTAAGTCTATGTTCTTGCCTGCAGCCAGCGCAACGACCCTGAATTTGTCTGGGTGTTGCGAGATAACATCTAGAGTCTGTGTCCCGATTGAGCCTGTAGAGCCGAGTATGGAAATCTTTTTCAAATCACTTCCCTTTTCTTAACTTGCTCCCCTGTAAGTCCAAATCTCCGTTCTCGTTTCTGATAATTTAAGATTGCCTTAATTAAGTGCTGTTTTCTAAAGTTGGGCCAAAGTGTTTTGGTAACATATATTTCAGTATAGGCGAGTTGCCAAAGCATAAAGTTGGATAATCTCATTTCTCCGCTAGTTCTTATGAGAAGGTCTGGCTCAGGTAGATCGGCTGTGTAGAGAAATTGTGAAAAATTATGCTGATTAATATCCTTTGCCTCTATATTTCCCTTGGATACAATCTCTTTAATCCCATCTATGATTTCTTCTCTTCCACCATAGCTAAGAGCAAGTGTTAAAGTTAGTTCATTGCAATTTTTGGTTTTGTTAATACTTTCGGTCAGCACTTCGTATACATCTTTAGGAAGCTCCCAGAGCCTTCCTATCGCATTAAGACAGATACCGTTTTCAATAAGTTTATCACTCTCGTTAATCAAATAGTGTTTTAGTAGCTCCATCAAAGCATCAACTTCTACTTTGGGTCTTTTCCAGTTTTGTGCTGAGAAAGCGTATAGGGTGATATATTTTACTCCTAGCTCTTTAGCGCTTTTTACAACCGCTCTGACGGATTTCATCCCCTCCCTATGGCCGCTTATACGTCCTAGGTTCTTTTTTTTTGCCCACCTGCCGTTGCCGTCCATTATTATTACAACATGTGCAGGAAGTTTGTTCTTATCTACGAGAGATTCAAGTTTCCCTTTCATTAGCTTGATAATTATAACATTTCATGTTTTTTAAAAAAGGCTCCAAATCCTGGAAGTTTAATTTAGGATAAAAGATTATTTGAAGAACGCTTTGGATATAAAAGAAATAGGCGTGGCTATAAATATAACAATTAATAGCACTGTGAGTATGACTAAAAAAGTGAGACAATATATAAAGAAGGATACTGGAAGAAAAACTAGTCTGTATAAAATGAACCAGTCTTTTGAAATTTCCATCACAACTGAGCCGTAGCTCCCTATAAACTTAGAAATGACAGTGAAGAACATATTTATCATATTTTTTCCTTAGGAATGAAATATACCATTCTTTGTTATTAGTACAAAAATATCTAACACTTATTGCACTAATACCTTATAAAGCATGTCCATTTGAATTGAATTTAAATATTCACATACAATTGCCTGGATTTATTCTCTTATTTTAAATTTCAAGTTGCTAGTTCAGGGATGTTTAGTTAATCTGTAATTGAGGCAAATTATATGAGATTAATTGCATTAATTTTACTGATATTCACATTAAATATTACCGGCGCTAAAGCCGATAATGATGATGTCTATAAAGGTCTATCAAATTTTACAAGAGTACTTGATCTGATACAGAGGAATTACGTCGAAAACGTAGATGGAGAGGAGCTTACCAACAAGGCAATAGAGGGAATGCTTCAAAGCCTTGATCCCTATTCTGCATATTTAAGCCCTGAACGTTATCGCGATCTAGAAATAGGCACCTCCGGCGAGTTTGTAGGTGTGGGTATGGAAGTTACAACTAAAAACGGTTATTTGAATGTTATAACCCCAATTGAAGGCGGCCCCGCAGACAAGGCAGGGATAAAGCCTAAGGACCTAATAATAGAGATTGAAGGAGAATCTACAAAAGGCATGGTTGTCCAAGAGGCCGTCAATCTACTTCGAGGACCAAAGGGGAGCTCTGTTAACATCACTGTAGAGAGAGAAGGCGTTTCTCAACCCTTAAAAATCACCCTAGTCAGAGATAAGATAACGGTTAAAAGTGTTAAGTATAGGATGCTTGATAATCAAATTGGATATATAAGATTAGCACAATTTCAGGAAAACTCTTCACAAGAACTCAGATCTGCATTATCTGCTCTTGAGTCCCAGAATGGAAAGAAATTACGAGGTGTAGTTCTAGACTTGAGGAATAACCCGGGTGGACTATTGGGAGAAGCTATAGAAATAGTAGATGAGTTTATAGATCAGGGGTTGATCGTCAGCGTTAGAGGCCGAACAGAGGGCCAGGCTAGGGAATACTACGCAACAAAGAATGGAGATTTTCAAGAATATCCAATTGTGGTAATAGTTAATGACGGCAGCGCCAGCGCTTCAGAGGTGGTTGCAGAAGCTCTGCAAGATAGCAAAAGAGCGACTATTTTAGGAACAAATACATTTGGCAAAGGATCTGTTCAGACCATCATTAGATTAGAAGATGGATCAGGTCTAAAACTAACAACAGCCAAGTTTTATGCACCCAGTGGCAGATCAATCAGCGAAATCGGCGTTACTCCGGATGTAATAGTAGAAAATGATGATTCAAACGATAAACAATTAGATACAGCAATTGAAATTCTAAAGAGTTCAGCGGCCAAAACAGCTGTTCCCAAGGGCTAGGGAGAGCCTCTCTTTTGCCAGCAAAGCCTAGTAGAACAACTAAAAGAACTAGTAGACGACCGACAAGAAGAAATAAAAGTGCACGGGTTTCGAGAATCGTTTTCTTTACTATCGGATTCATCGCACTACTTTTTTTTACTTTGTACGGGATCAACTACTTAAAACAAAATGCAGCTCCTGATTATTCCGGCAAAATGTTATCTGCTACTGAAATCGATAATCTTATAAAAGATATCGACCTTAGTCTTACAGGAGCCTTTTTTGAGGCTGGGATATCGTCTAAAAATATAGAATCAAAAAAGGTTATTAATAAAGAAGAAGAAAACCTGACTTGGCAATACAAAGATATAAGAGTATCTCCTGAAGAGGGGGTAACTCCGGAAAGAGTTAAAAAGGTTTTAGAGCAATCTGTAATTAAAGAATACCCCGTGGAGTATAAATTCAAAAGCGGGAAAAATTCACTTACCGCATTAATAAATATCAATAATATTACTACTCATAAGATACAGTTTGATTTTAATAAGCAAAATGTTGTTAAAGCCAAAGCTAAACAGGACAAAACCGAAAAAGTAGTTGAAGCTCCAAAAAAAGAAGAAGTTAAAACAAGCGATAAAATTAAGAGCACAGATATACCCCAAGCGGCATCAGAGAAAAAAGAGGTCGTAACCACCAATTATCCTAAATCAAAAATTGTGATTATTGTTGATGATCTCGGTATGAATAAAAATCCCATTGACCAGTTGCTAAAGATAGCAGCGCCGATCACTTTTGCGGTTTTACCGAATCTTCCTTATTCTACTTATGCCGCAGAAAAGGCAGACAAGAAAGGATGGGATGTAATTCTACATATGCCGATGGAACCAAAAGAGTCTTCCGGTTATACCGGAACAGACGCTGGGGATGAGGTTTTATTGGTGGGTTTACCAAAGGAAACAATCTTAACAAAGTTAAACAATAGCCTAGCGTCTGTCCCACATGTTAAAGGTGTAAATAATCATATGGGATCAAAATTTATGGAAAATAGTGAATTAACCGAACTAATACTTAAAGATCTCCAGAAAAAGGGACTGCTATTTGTGGATAGTAAGACCTCTAGCCAGAGTACAGGGTATGAGACAGCTATGAAATTGGGGATGAAAACAGCGCAGAGGGATATTTTCCTGGACGATTTCTCTAAAAGCTCGGGATATGTAAAAGATCAACTGAAAAAACTAATAGAAATTTCAAAGAAGAGGGGCTACGCTGTGGGGATATGCCATCCCTATCCCAAAACGCTCAAAGCGCTTAGTGAAATGATACCACTGATAGGTGATGAGGTTGAAGTTGTTTCTATATCGAATATTATTAATAGTAGTAATAAACTTGGGAGAAATTAGAAATCACGGGCTTCCCCCAAATAATTAAGGAGAAAGTGAAATGGGTTTAGTTGATGATACTAGAAAGAGAAGGGATTCATGGATAAAGCGCTTTGAGGAACAGCGTCAGGAAGAGGAATGGAATCCTGAAAAAGGTGATCCGGAAGCAGAAGAAAAGAGGATTTTAGAAAATAGAAAAAATGTCGGAGTGTTTCCGCCTAGGCCTAAGGTCTAATAAGAAAATAGATTATGAACTTAGAGGACTTGACAACCTATTGTTAATCCATTAGTTTTTTCTAGTTGTATGAGTGAAATTTTAGGAGGGATTTAATTTATGCCGGGAATTGTGGTAGGAAATAACGAGAGCATCGACAGTGCTCTTAAAAGATTTAAAAAACAGGTTGAGAAGGGCGGTGTTCTTTCTGAAGTAAGAAGAAGGGAGCACTATGAAAAACCTAGTGAAAGGAAGAAAAAGAAGCTTTTTGCTGCTAAAAAACGCGTTGTGAAACGTACCAGAAGGAATTAGTTTTTCGAATTAATATATATAGTAAATCCGGTTGGGGGACACAACATATGAATTTGCTATTCCAAAATCTTAGCTCGATTGATCATTCTTTTGAGTGTCCTATTATATACTTTTTGTTCTGTTCAACAATAGATGTCAAAGTTTAACAATGAAGCTCTTGTTAATGAAATAAAAGGGAGGTTGAGTATTATTAACCTCGTTGAGAGTTACACATCTGTTAAGAAAACCGGAAAGGGTTATGTTGGGCTTTGTCCTTTTCATGATGATACTAATCCCTCTATGCATGTAGATGAGGACAAAGGATTATTCCATTGCTTCAGCTGTGGAGCGGGGGGGGATATATTTGGCTTCTATATGCGCTATAACAACCTCACTTTTCCTGAAACCTTATCTGAACTTGCTAAAAAAGCCGGCGTCACGATTGAAAAGGAGTCAGAATCGGTTCCCAAAAAATCACCAAATAGTGTGCTATATAAAATTAACGCGGTAGCTGCAAAGTACTACAGAAATATTCTTCAAGAAAGTAATCAAGGGAAGAGTGGCAGAGAATATGTGGAAAATAGAAAAATATCTTCCGAAACAGCCAAAGAGTTTATCTTTGGTTTTGCTCCCGAAGGCTGGGATAACCTAGTCAAATTCCTAACCAAAAACAAAGTTCCACTCAATATAGCAGAAAAAGTGGGGTTAATAGTTAAAAGAAATAATTCAGATGGATACTATGACAGATTCCGAAACAGATTGATGTTCCCGATTTGTAATGTAGATGGGAAAGTTATAGGTTTTGGAGGTAGAAGGGTAGATGAAGAGGATGAGCCTAAGTATATAAATTCTCCAGAATCCGATATCTATCAAAAAAGAAAGAGCTTCTATGGAATAAACAAATCAAAAGGCCACATTAGAAGAGAAGACCGCGCTATATTGGTTGAGGGGTATACTGACTTTCTGTCCTTATATTCATCTGGAATTAAAAATGTGGTTGCCTCTTTAGGAACATCTTTAACTCGTGAACACGTGAGCATACTAAGGCGTTATACTAATAATGTTGTTGTTTTATTTGACAGTGATGAGTCGGGAAGAAAAGCTGCGAAGAAATCACTAGATGTGCTTTTAGATGAAGGGCTGTTGCCGCATGTAGCCGAGTTGCCGCCTGGAAAAGATCCCGATTTATATATAATAGAAGAAGGCTTGGATAAATTCAATGCATTAATAGAGAATTCTATTAGCTGGGTTGATTTCTGGTTTGATATGACGAGAGATCGTCAGAAAAAAGGCATGATTACTAGAAAACAAATGTTAGAAGAAATTGTTGAGTTAATAGAACACATAAAGGACCCGGTTGAAAGAAGTTTCTGGATTAAAAAAGCAGCACAGATGTTAAGCGTTCCAGAGAGCCAAATATATTCCCGAGTCAAGAGAGGTGGAACTCAGAATAGAACTGGAGCAACCAAGACTAAGCAGACATACTCAAACACCGAGAAATTACTCTTAACAGTTCTGGTCAAATTCCCTGATCTTCGTGTACAATTAAATGAGCATCAATGGAATGAGTTAATAGCCGATAGAAGCATTAATTCTGTATTAGAAGTAATAGTTGAAAAAGGAATTTCAGACCCGTCTTCGTTGCTTTTAAGTTTTGATGATAAAGAAGCTCACGAAATGATTTCAGAAGCTTTACTATCCTCTCTCGGTGTTTCTGATGTAGAAACGGCAAGTAAAATTGTCGAGGGATGCATCGCCAAATTAAAGCTTTCTAAACTGGATGGGAAATTAAAAGCTCTCAGAATTGAAATAGATGAAGCTGTTAAAGAAAAAAATGTCCAACTCGAGAAACAACTTCTAGAGGAATACCGGGATTTAACGATACAAAAACAACGGGAGGAAGGAAGAGCCTTATGAGTAATGAGAAAAAGGACGTGCTAAGAGCCGATATGGCACAAGAGGATGCCAATCTTTCCAGCCCTAAGCCAAATAATGAACCCGAGTTGGAAAAAAATGAGGTTCAGGATGATTCTGATAACTCAGATAACATTGAATACAACAATAAAGAAGAAAGCAGTACAAGTACTCCCAAATATGAGTTTGGTCTAAAAAATAATAAAGAAAATGCCAATGAGTATGATTTGATTAGATTCTATCTTCACGAGATAGCGAATCATGCGCTCCTCTCAAGAGAAGAAGAAATACGAATTGCTAAAAAAATTGAGACTGGGAAAAGAATTATAGCAAAAACAATCCTTAGTTCTTCATTG
>SPCL01000077.1 GCA_004525335.1 Thermodesulfobacteriales bacterium | reverse complement strand
TATTTGATGTATTCGGTAACAACTCTCCGAAATAGTGAGCAACTAAAAGTATTAGTACAATATATTTTAGTTTCCTCATAGTAGCTATCCAGCTCCTTATTTTTTAGGAAATAGAAATGTTAACTGGAACCTTAAACTCCAATCAGGACCGCCGCTTGGTTTCTCGGCGTTATAAAATGCCTGTGTTGAAAAATTCAGCGGCTGGTTGCCTAAATGAAACACTCTACCTCCACCGCCGCCTATTGGGATTGTCCATGTATTATCACTATCCGCTTCCCAATTAGCTGTATTGATTGGTGAGCTTGTCAAATACCAACCTTTCTTGAAATTGTAATTGATAAAATATTGAAGAGAGAATAAATTCACATCCTCTCTATCGCTATCACCAGCAAAAGACCAAATATTTGATATCAACGTTCCTACCACCCAGTTTCCCGGCATAGTTAGCAATACAAGAGAAGGTCCCAGAGCCCACTTTCCGGTACCAAGTGTTTTGTCTGTTGCTGTATCAAATTGTAGCGTAGGTCCTAAACCCCATATTAACTTCCCCGGTTTTCCGGGGGACAAAAATACGGTCGTATTAATGTCTCCTAGGCCATATTCACCGCCATTGTTACTTGCAACATCCGGTTGATAATTAAAGGGGATAATAGTTCTTGATATGAGATTCCAATTTTCAGTTATTGAAAATGGCAGAACTGGTTGGAGCAAGGTTTGGTTTTGTGTTCTGTTAAAAGGCCCAATATTGAAATTAATATTATTTTGAATCGGAACGCTTATTAGTTTTGCAACCGGGTTTTGTGATTGCTTTGCCAAATCGGCCTGCGGTTGAGACTTATTTGATGCTTCCTGTGATAATGTATTCATAGGTAAGCATATAACAAGAAATATTATTGTAAGCAATTTAAAATTCGCCATCTTTATTAACCCTCCGCAGGTAGATGCAATAGCAAGTTATTATTTGCGGCAATTCAACTCACTAGTTCTTTAGATGTAGGTGCACCCCTTTTGTCAAGAAGGATTTAAGTTGGAATTATGATAAACAAAAAAGGGAGCCGAAGCTCCCCTTGATATTATCAACTTAAAATGTTCTTTGATCGCAAACTGTTGCTTACTTCATTCTTATTACTTTATTCAGTGAGGGTAATTACTACCTTATCCAGGTCACCTTTAAACTGATAAGGATCTTGGTATAACTTTGTAACCTGTGTTCCCGTGTCTCTACCAATATCAAATGTTTCGGCAAGGGAATATGTGCTTATATGCATCTTAGGCATATCAGTTTCATCTACTTTTTCACCATTAACATATAGCTCACCAGTTCCAGCAAATTCTCCAGTTTTAATAAAATTAAATTTCAACTCCGTAGGACCTTTAGGAAGTTCCCCTGATAAGAGTGTGTAGTGAACACCATCTAGAAAGTTATAATCAAAATATAGTTTTCCATCTTTAATAAACATTGAGAATCCACCAGTCATGCCACCTACTGCAACTATCACACCTTCTTCATTACCCTTGAGATCGATGTTTGTCACAATTGAGTGTGAGCGATTTTTTACAGGTGCTGAAGCCTTTTCACCAATCCTGAATGCTCCAGGATAAAAGTAAACGAATTCCTTCTGATCACTGAACAAACGGTCTTGCTGCTTAGCAATTCTAGATAACATATCATCATATAGCGGATACACATTGTATTTCCACGCTTCTTCTTCAAATATCTCTATAAGTTCCTGAAGTTTCTCTGAATTCTCAGAGGCGAGGTCCGTGCTTTCTGAGAAATCCTCATCAACTTTGTATAGCTCCCACTTATCATCTTCAAATGGTAAAACAACATTCACATCCCATGGCATACGGTTTCCATGAATCGTTACTGCTTTCCAACCGTCAACCCATATAGCACGATTGCCGAACATTTCAAAATACTGCCTCTCTTTAACATTCGGAGCATTAGGATCATCGAAAGCATATTGCATAGAATCTCCATCCATCGGCTGTTGCTCTATACCATTATAGGACTCAGGGACTTCAATCCCTACAATTTCCATTATCGTTGGGGCAATATCGCTTATGTGGTGATACTGACTTCTTATTTCTCCCTTGCTTTTTACTCCGTTTGGCCAATGTACTACAAGCGGATCATGCTGCCCACCTCGATGCTCCGCTTGTTTGAAATATTTAAAAGGAGTGTTACCTGCCATTGCCCAACCTGCATGATAATGTGGGTATGTTGTTTCTTGACCCCAGGTGTCGATATATTTCATATTAGCTTCAAGTGGTGTCTGCAATCCGTTTAATACGTATGTCTCATTAAAAGTACCAGCAAGCCCACCTTCGCCACTTGCACCGTTATCAGATGTAACAAATATTAGGGTGTTATCAAGTTCTCCCATTCTCTCCAGTGTCTCTACAACTCTTCCTATCTGGGCATCTACATGTTCTAGCTGGGCAGCAAAAACTTCCATCTGACGTGCATAAAGCTTTTGCTCCTCTGGTGTTAATGAATCCCATGCAGGAATAACATCTAATCTCTCAGTAAGTTTTGTATTAGCAGGGATTATCCCAAGATTCTTCTGATTATCAAAAATCTGCTCACGTGCCTTGTCCCATCCCATATCAAATTTCCCCTTATATTTATCAATATACTCCGCTGGGGCATGGTGAGGAGAATGCATTGAGCCAGATGCCCAGAGCATCATAAAGGGTAAATCAGGTTTAATGGATTTGTGGCCTGTTATCCATTCATTTGCTTTATCTGCAAGGTCTTTATCAAGGTGGTCAGTTTTCCTATACGGTTCAGGAGTATGATCATTCCACATTACTGGAACAAATTGGTGAACATCCGCAGCCATGAATGTATAGGCATGCTGGAATCCTTCACCGCTTGGCCAGCGATCAAATGGGCCAACCTGAGAAACTTCATAAAGAGGCGTATGATCCCATTTTCCTATAGCGTAGTTGACATATCCATGTTCTTGTAGATAGTTCGCTACAGATTTTGCTGATTCCGGCATTCTAGCATTGTATCCCGGGAATCCCATTGCCGTTAGTGCATGGCTTCCTAATCCGATTGAATGTGGGTTACGTCCTGCCATTAATGATGCACGAGACGGTGAACATAAAGCAGTTGTATGAAAATTGTTGAATCTTACCCCGTTTTCCGCAAGTTTATCTATGTTAGGGGTATCTATTAAGCCACCAAAGGAACCTAGTTGAGCAAAACCCGTATCGTCAAGAAGAAATATTATTACGTTTGGAGCACCTTCAGGAGGTTGTGGGTCTTCAGGCCACCATTCAACAGAATCCTCATATGATTTTGCGATTTTGCCTTGAAATTCAGCATTCTCACTTTGAGTTTTTTCAGAAGATGCTTGGTTCTGAGTAGATTGTTGGTCAACTTCACCACTATTGCATGATATAAAAGCAAAGATAGATAGCGATAAAAATATTGCAAATAGTAATCTCATTATTTCCCTCCAAGAGTTTTTAAAGCGTACGCCATTTAGTCAACAAGTTTACATTTTTAAAATACCTTTTTCAACAAATATGTTAGAGAAATTGTGTTAGTACTTAGATGGTTTATATGGGCTATTTGAAAATGTTGTACTGCTCCCCTTTTGTCAAGCCAGATTTAAGTTGGTTTTTAAAGAATGCAATCTTTCCTTGTGACTTTTATAAAAGCTTTTCCCTACGGAGGAGCTAAGCCCTAAAATGCTGGGCTTGTCTTCTAAATTCAGGAAGCCTTACTATATTTAAGTATGCTTTCGGTTTGTTCTTCTTCTCCAGAGCCTAGCAATCAGAATAAAGGAGGGAATTAGTAGATATAGTGGAATTGATGGTGTAGCACCAACCGGAGCAATAGAGCAACTACCGCCTGTGGCATTGCCGCCACTGCTACCGATACCGAAAACCTCCCCCTGCGGACACAATGTGACTGTATATGCACTGCTACTTAATCCTTTGCATGTGTAGGTCGCAATCTTGTCGTCGCGGAAGAACACATTGCGGTGCAGGTTCTGGCCATAGGGGATCGAGGTCCACTCGAACGCTATCAGAGTCGTGAACTTCCCCGGTTCATTGTGTTTGTTGGTGCTCTCCTTCTGACGCTCCCAAGCTGAGCGCTGTGCCTTCGGGTTGTCGAAACCCTTAGGCGCGCCACCCGCCTGTCCCGCCTGCATTATGAGGTTGAACGCCTGGTCCATATCCTTCGGCTTGCCCGTAGCAATCAGCTTGCCAATTTGGGATTTATACAACGGGTTCTTGGGGTCGAGCGTCTCAGGGAGCAATCCCATCAAATACGCGTGATCGGTCACAGCACACCAGTCATAAGGAGTCTGTTTCTGCACCATCATTCCGGTGGTGCTCTTCTTGATCGCCTCACCTTTACAGAAGTTATAGGCATCGTCGACCGTGTTCCTGGTGCCCATGGCAAAGGCGTCGGGCAAGTCCTGTGTATGCAGGTGCTGCTCGCCGAAATAGACGTTATTAAGCGGATTTGGCCCATCGGATTCTCGACCGGGCTCGCCAGCATTTTGATTGTCCTGAGCTTGGGCAATAGGGAAAAGCATAAGCATTATCAGTAAAACATATAATGAAACAAAATAACTACGTTGTGATTTAACCATTTGTAATACACCCATATATCTAATCATTAGCCATGTTCGACCTTATTTGTATCTAATATTATAGCTGAATTTTCTTTACAGATGCTTTCCGGGAAATAGGAATGTTAACTGAATCCTCAAAGTCCAATCTGCAGCGCCTGCGGGCCTCTCGGCGTTATAAAATGCCTGAGTTGCAAAATTCAATGCCTGCTTCCCTACATGAAAAACTTTTCCACCACCACCCCCAAGCGGTATGGTCCATCTGTTGTCGTTATCAGCCTTCCAGTTGGCGGTATTTGCAGGTGATGACGTAAGGTACCAACCCTTTGAAAAGTTATAGTTGATAAAATATTGGAACGTCAGTAGACTCACTTTTTCTCTATCATTATCTCCCGCAAATGACCACAAGTTATTAATTAGCCCCCCGATAACCCAATGGCCGGGCATGGTCAAGGCAACAGCAGTAGGTCCGGCTTCCCATTTCCCGGTTCCAAGAACATCGTCAGTAGCGGTTGGGAACTGCACAATGGGTCCTACACCCCATATTATTTTCCCAGGATTCTTCGGGGAAAAGAATAACGATTCATTTATATCACCAAGACCAAATTCTCCCCCACTATTACTTTCTACTTCGGGCTGGTAAAGGACCGGGGCGATGGTACGGGAAATTAGATTCCACTTATCACCGAGACTGATTGGTATTACAGGCTGAATAAGTAACAAATTTTGAGTACGATCGTGTGGCCCTATACCAAAATTAATATTATTTTGAAACGGGACACTTATAAGGTTTGCAATTGGATTTTGTGACTGTTTAGCTAAATCTGGTTCTGCTGTAGGTGTTTTTGATGCGTCTTGAGAAAAACTATTGGAACCAATAACAAAACAAAAAAGTAACACTAGCAGCAACTGATAAATCCGCATAAAATCCTCCCTAGTAGTTAATAAAGATTTTTGCCCACTCGGCAGAAATGGGTATGGCCACATTACTGCCGAGCAAGCTAATTAGACTATAAACGATTACCACATGTAATTCAGAATGCAATATACAGTTAGGGATTCTGAACAGAAATTGCTAAAGCCTTGGTGTAGGTGACGCGGATCTTGTCGCCAACCTTTATTTTCGTCAGGTCGCCGATGCTCGGATCGACTTTCACAGTCGCGACTTGCCCATCAGCACCTTTTAACTTTACTTTTTGATTGGCTTTATCGATAGCTTCCACCGTAACTATTTCCGAAATGACATCAATAGCGACCATCCCGGGCTTTTCTCCCTTAGCCGCAGTCATCACACCCATCGCTTCACCCTCTGCGGGTTCTGTATCGGGACCCGCGAGTTGAAGTGCAACCGATTCATAAAACTCCGCCGTGACCTCATCGCCTAAGGCTATCTGGTCGAAGTTTTTAACTTCTGGACCGGCATTAACTACCTGTACATTACCTGCGGCGTCGGTTAACACGATGAGCCGATCCTTAACGTTTAAAGACTGTACTGTGGCAGTCATAACTACGGTACCGCTCAGCTCTACGCCGGTATCAGTCTTTTTCATCATCTTCGTCGCACCATCTTGAGCAAAGACTCCGGCAGAAAAAGAGACAACCATTAAAGCAAATACTGAAAACAATAACAACTTCTTCATAACAACACCTCCTTAAGGTTTTTATAATCCATTTTTCGTAGTTAACAGCTTTTGCTATTTGCCTCCTGGAAAAATTGTTTTCCAGTCGTTTTTCATATCCACAATAATCCAGCCGTTGGCATCTGCCTGAATGCTACCCTGTACCCTGAGCAATAAGACTCGTTGCATAAAAACGACCCGCCCCTTTGCACTTTCTTTTCTGCAGTAGTAATATAATTGGTCTGTTGGACAAATTCTCCAAACTGAGCATTCGTGACCTCAGTTTCATCCATCCTGATGACCTACTATAAGGGCAGCTTATCTTTCAAGTTGCTCTCCCAATATTCCGATATTGGGATCCTGGGGATAATATTGTTTGTACTTTTCATAATATCTTATTGCCTCATCAAGTTTTCCTAAGTCACTATTAAAAGTTATGAGCGCGATCAATATCTCTTTATTATAAAGATGTTCTTTATTTGCTTGCTCTAGAACATTAATCGCTTCGTTAGCTCTTCCGGTACTATTCAATAAGACCGAGTAGACATAAGAATAACGGGGGTTATCTTGACTTAGCTTTGCTGCTTCTCCGAGA
Source organism: Thermodesulfobacteriales bacterium (assembly GCA_004525335.1). Taxonomy (GTDB): domain Bacteria; phylum Desulfobacterota_D; class UBA1144; order Nemesobacterales; family UBA2774; genus CR02bin9. The sequence goes on along the minus strand of SPCL01000077.1, from coordinate 2,641 downwards.
TGATAGTCTGCTTCATCCAATCTTTTCGCTCTTACTAATAATAGTCCTAGAACATGGTGGACTTCTGCACTGTTATTATCAATCTTTAAAGCATTTTCCAGCAAGTTTTCTCCTAGGTCATCCCTTTTCTGTATCCTATACAGATCGGCTAAATTCACATATCCTTGAATGGAGGTTGGATCAAGTGATATGGCTCGTTTAAAAGATGCTTCGGCTTTATCAAATTCACCCATCTCTGTGTATAAATTCCCAAGATTAAGATTGGCCTCAGGTCTGTCAAGATTTATTTCCTGGGTCTTAATATATTCTTCAAGGGCTTTGTTCAAAACCTGTTGTTTATTGGGTTGAACTAAAATATTTTTGGCGGGAGCGAGCATACGCGCCGCTTTGATGCGAACACCACGCACGGGATCGTTCAATAGATTGAATAGGTACTCTAGTCTTTGAGGAATGTCGAGAAACTCAACTGAATCGACCGCAGCAGCTCGAACCATAGGATCGGGATCATTTAAACCCTCACTCACTGCTTCTATAGATTGCGGACTCAGGTATCCACCTAACTCGCTGAGCGCTGTTGCACGGACAATATTAGGTGCTGAACCATTCATTGCAAGTTCGGAGAGTAATTGTTCAGAATCCGGCATTCCATTGCGGCTTGTATAAAAAACATCGGCATAATTATTGTATGATAAAATATTGTCTCCGTACCATTCATTCACCATATCTGAAGCCCACTGGGCATCCTTATCGTTATGACAGTTGTTGCATGCGTTAGGTGTGCCGTATTTTATTGACATATCGGGCCTGGGAATTCGGATACTATGGTCGTGGCGCGGATCGATAACCATATAATTTTTGTCCGGCATATGACACCCGATGCACTCTGCGCCTTCTGAACCCTCTTTGTGATGGTGGTGAGAAAGGGAATCAAATTTCGAGGATAGGTGGCAGGTATTGCACAGCTCGTTGCCTTGCTTATTTAATTTTAAACTATGAGGGTTATGGCAATCCGTGCAAGTCACTCCTTTCTCAAACATTTTACTTTGAAGGAAAGACCCGTGCACATAGACCTCCTCTAAAATTTGACCGTCCGGAAAGTAGTAACCGTCTTCAAGTAAGGTTGGCAGATGCGTGTCCAATAGCGGCTTCCCGTATTCATAATCTTCCCATATAACGCTCCTTCGCGAATGACATCTGGCACAGGCTTCTATTTCAGTATCGGAATCCTTAGGCTTACTTCTTTTGGAATTTCCCGTTTCAGGATTTATAGTCCAACTTACGCCCTTTCTATCGTTGAAAGTCACGAGTAAACCTTTTTCTGAATTGTAATCCTTGTCTTCCCTCTCGGCCCAATCAACATGATTTGATCCGGGTCCGTGGCAGGATTCACAGGAAACATTAATTTCCGACCATGTAGTCTCGTAATTACCAATTTCGTGATTGTAGTTTTTCTCAAGGTTTGTTGAATGGCATTCTGCGCACATATAGTTCCAGTTCTGATTAATACCTGTCCAGTGTAAAACATCACCGTATTTTATCTCTTCATCAGGGTAAAGATGAAACCATTTCTGGCCGCCTTCACTTTCGGCTCTTGTATCCCATGCTATTCCTAAAGCCTGTAAGCGTCCACCGGGAAACTCAATCAGATACTGCTGCAGTGGATAGATGCCAAAGGTATACTTAATCTCGTACTCTTTTAATTCTCCACCCGGTCCGTCAGTTAATACTTTGTATTTCCCATCTTTTTTATAGAACTTAGAAGTTACATCGAAGTAAGCAAATTCAGTATTGTTAAAGTCTCCTAGGACAGTTTCATCATTTACTACCTGCATAGAGTGGTCATGGTGTGAACCCTGCCAGAGAATATATTGTTCCTGATGGCATTGTGCGCAAACTTCTATGCCTACATAATTTTGCGGATATACTTCCTTTTCTGTCTTTGATTGTTTATTCAATTCAGGGGTTGATTGTTTTTCAGATTGCCTATCGTGGGGAATCAATAATGTATATATAGCTATGGCAAAGATTATTACGCACAGTGAGAGTAATAAAGTAAGACTTTTGTTTTTCATATATTACACAGGGAAATACGGCATTTTTAGAATACTATATTATAATGAATTCTTAGTGCGTTACGCAAAAAGGTCTTGGCTGTGAACGGATCCTGCCCGTACAGCACTCCAGATATTTTAAATTTAAATCTACTGGGAAAGATAATAAGATTCCATTAACTAAAGTGCAAAAATCTGATAAGAATGGCCATTGGATTGCTTCCATGTAAAAAGATAGGTATTAGAAAAATATATCCCCATCTATTACGGCATACATTTATAACCCGTGCTATTGAAAGCGGGAAAGTGGACCCTATAGCTGTGCGGGAAGTCGTCGGTCAAGCGAACCTTAAAACCTTGCTTAGGTATGTACACCTAACAGATTCCAAAGTAGTTGCCGTGAATGCTGTAATGAGAGAGAACAAAGAGGATAAATCGGCTATTAATGAGTAATTGTTGTCCTAAAGTTGTCCCAAATTATCTTTAGGCATCCTCGGGCACCCCTCAAAAAGCCTTCCAGCCTACTGTTCTTATTAGAAAATAATGGCGGAGCCGACGAGATTTGAACTCGCGACCTCTGGCTTGACAGG
>SPCL01000111.1 GCA_004525335.1 Thermodesulfobacteriales bacterium | reverse complement strand
AGAATGCAAATTATATATCACTTTAATCTGTCTAAATATTCAAAGAGAATTGAAGTACTGTTAGATAGCTCTAAGCAGTGCTCTGGACGGGGCTCCGTCCGCACCTGAAATTTTAATCGGCAGACAGATAAGTTCATAATTCCCTGGAAGAATTTTATAGAGGTTAATCCCTTCGATGACCCATATACCGGCTTTTAATATAGTATTATGAACCTCAATGACGTTTCCATTATATCCACCAATAGATAAATAATCTATTCCAATAGTTTGTACCCCTCTTTCTACTAGAAAAGTTGCAGCTTCTGTCGAAAGATGTACAAACTTTTTCATAAAAGGTTTGTTATCCCATCTGCTTCTTGAGTTTGTTGTCTTGAATAAGATTCTCTCACCCTTACGGATTCGGTATGGGCGAATTTCTTCAACAGTTATAAATTCTTTATCTGTTATTTCAATTACCCGGGCTTTCCCGATTGTTGCAGATAAAGGCATTTTGTCTATAGTCTTTGCTGATTTCCTGAAGTGGCATGGTGCGTCCATATGAGTTCCTGAGTGAGCGCACATTGAGATATGAGTAAGATTGTCCTGATCTCCGTCTTTCATGTCATGAATGCATTTAATTTGCACTTGAGGGTCGGTTGGCCAATAAGCCATACCATTACTAAGAGGGACCGAGATATCTATCCATCCCGTCTCTAATGATTGATAATTCTTGTTTTTGGTCTGTGTCATGATCGGTTTTACTTATTTAATTCTTTTCGTTCACTAAAGTAAGTACTTCCTCTGCTACTTGTTGGAGCGAAAGCTCGTCTGTGCTTATAATGATGTCCGCTTCTTCATACCTGGGAGTTCTTTTGTTTAGAAGCTCTCTTGCCGTCTCAACTGGATTCTCTACTTGAAGCAGAGGGCGGGAGGTGTCATCTTTAATACGCTCCCAAATGGTTTCTACAGAAGCTTTTAGATAGACAGTTATGCCGTTTCTCTTCATTGCATCCCAGTTCCTGTCTCGCTGAACTACGCCTCCGCCTGTTGCAACTACTAGTTTCTCTTTTGTAGCTAGAGCTTCCAAAGACTCGGATTCCAGATCTCTAAAGTACGGCTCTCCGTGCTCCGCAAATATTTGAGTGATTGTAGTCCCAGCCTGTTCTTCTATGAATTTATCGGCATCACAGTAGCCATATCCGATTTTATCTGCCAATATGCTGCCAACGGTTGATTTGCCGGCTCCCATAAACCCAACTAGGAATATGTTTTTGTGTTTTATTTGATTCTGCGTCATTTGTTAAATTGATAGATTGAGTTTTTGCCTTTAGTTCCTAATACAAACTTCTCCACATATTTTCCTATAATATCGCACTCGATATTAACAGTGCTGCCTTTTCGAAGATCACCAAATGTGGTGGCCTCTTGTGTGAAGGGGATTATGTTGACTATAAACTCCGTCCCCTCAACGGCATTAACAGTAAGGCTTACACCGTCTATAGCTACAGAGCCTTTTTCGACAATATATTTGGCAAGATTTTTGGGGACTGAAAATACAAATTCAAAGGATTCCCCTTTTTTAGTTCTTGATTTGAGCTTTCCAACACCATCCACATGACCGTTTACAATATGCCCACCCAGTTTGTCTCCGGCTTTAAGCGCGCGCTCTAGGTTGACTCTCTTGCCAACTTTTAGTTTTCCTAGATTAGTCTTTGCAAGTGTTTCATGAGAGGCGTCAACTGTGAAAGTTTTCTTTCCTAAAGATGTGACGGTGAGACATGTTCCATTTACTGAGATGCTGTCCCCAAGCACAACTTCATTTAGGTTTATATTGCCTACTTTGAAAGTAAATTTTACATCTTTAGATTTTTGTTTAAGACCTTTTACTTCTCCCAGGTCTTCTACAATTCCAGTGAACATTCTACTTTCCTCTTCTTGTGAAAAATGTGTCGAATATTATCAGTATAACACCTATTGTTATTGCAGAATCGGCAATGTTAAACGGGGGCCAATGAAGAGCGGGATCTCCGAACCAATGGAAATCAATGAAGTCCGTTACATATCTTAGCTTGAACCGGTCTATAGAGTTGCCTATAGCACCGCCCAGTATTAATCCCAGAGAGAATCTGAGCAGGCCATCCTGAGAGCCTGTTTTCTTAAGGAAGTAAAATATTACTACAACGGCGGTTATGAGGACAACCGCAAAGAGTATGAGCCTTGCCTGTTCGGGCAAATCACTGAAGATTCCAAATGCTGCGCCAGGATTTCTTATATGTGTAATATCGAGGAATGGTAAAAAAGGCACTTTGTCGTAAAGTGGTATGTATTGTACCACCAGCCACTTAGATAGCTGGTCTAATAAGATAACGATTGCTGCAACAATGATTGGTGTTCTTAATTTATTCATTTTATGAAGCACAGAGTATATAGGATTCAATGATTACTTCAACTTACTTCAGTTGGATTTCTTTTGTTCTTTTATCCATTTGGCCCTTTCTATAAAATCAGTTGCGTACTGTCTTGCGGCTTCATTTTCTTCATTTTGAACTAATTGCTCAAAGACGGCAATTGACTGGTCATAATTACCTTTGGCAAATAGAGAAATACCTAGAATTCGCAAGTTCTCATTTGTTAACCTATCTGAGGGCAGCTCCAACAGGTAGGCATGAATAAGCTCTGGGATTGCTTTCTCATATTCACCCTTGTTAAAAAGGAGTCTTCCCTTCAAATAGTATGAAGGGGCATAAAGTGGGTCGGACATGATAGCATTCTGCAGGTATGTGAGTTGTAATACTTTGTCGCGCGTACCGAAAAATTGCCTTATATTATCTTCAACCTGAGAATTCTCTGAGATGGTCTCAATCTTAATTTCAAGCTCTCTTTTTGTAGAGTCCGGAAGTTGTTCGTTCAGTAGATTCTTAAATATTTGTAGAGCTTCTTCAGCATTTCCCATCTGCCAGACTGCGTTCCCTTCAAGGTTCTTTAATAAGTCCTTGTCTATTTTTGAGCCCGGAGTTGAGCTGTTTGCTATTTCCAGAGCCCGATCAAAATTCCCTTCGTAGTAATGAGAATGGGCCAGCCAGTTGATTAAATTAGGATCTGAGTTGTTGTACGCCAGTGCATCTGAGAAATTATTTCTTGCTTCATAATAGTTGTCGTTTTCAAAACTTTCATAACCTTGGTTTTTTAATTCGGCTACTTTTCTTGGGCATGTAGCCTGAAAGATGCTAGGTCTGCTAAACCTTGCCTCTGCTATAGCCTTTGTTTCGGGTGGGGTTTCAACTGTTTTAATAAATTCTTGCCACTCCTGTGAAAGCTCTCCAAGATTTTTGCCGTATATAGAAAAGCTGCCGGTTTTATAAGCGGATTTAAATTTCTCGATACCGTAACTATCTATCAAATAACGAGAGAAAGAACCCATCAGGGTATAGCCAACCTCAGAAGAAGCGTACCAAAATCCAAACCCGACAATATCCTCAATTTGAGGAGCGATCCCCATCTCAACCATCACTTTTGACCACTCATGAGGTGTAAATCTTTGTTCCCTCCAGTCAACGGCAACGGCTATACCCTCAAGAAGGCCAATTTTAGGGCTTAGTTTAAGAACATTGTTTCCAAATTCTCCTGCCATAACGTGGACTAATTCATGCTTAAGCACAGGGTGGGGGAATGAGTCGTAGATCAGGTGTATTTCGTTATGTATCGGATTTGCAATTGTAGTTTCCCCAGCTCCTGTCAGCATTTTCCTTGTTTTTATATCGGGATATATATAAGATTTTATCTTCTGAGTAGAATCTAAATCTAAAGCCTCTTTTAACTGCTTGTATCTCCATTCATGGTCCATGGCTATAAGTTCTATATCCTTAGCCTCGGGTGTTCCAGGGGCATAATAAATCACAAAGTTTTCAGTTTCAATGAAATCTGAGAGAATGTTTTGGGTTATATAATCCCTTGTATAACTGATACCAATCTTTGATTCATTTAGATGAGTTGTAATTATCGCAATCACTAGAATTACTAATAAAAGCACATCCCAGATTCTAATCAGGTTGTTTCTGAATCCAATCGCGATTCTAAGAGCAAGCAATAGCAAAATTCCCCAGAACAATACTGTAACGCGGGAGATGATTAGTGTGAGAGTTATAGGGATTGCTTCATCGTAAAGCGGACCTGGGAAGAAGCCGAATATAGGATTGTAGACGAAAATAGAAACACCATGGTAAAGCTTCCATAGTGCATATAAGGCTATTATTAAGATTGTTATAAACCCGATAAAGATACCCTTTCTTCCAAAGAAGTAACCAAAAAGAAGTCCAACAGATGTAGAGAAGAAAACTGTTATTGTTGGGATTAGAAGGAAAAATAATGATCCTTCTTTCATGTAGCAGTCCTCTTTAATAAGGGAGCTTAAGAGTCCTACTATAAATGCTGTAAGAAGCAGTAGAATGTTTATAAAGAAGATCGAGCCAATAGGTTCTAAAAACCCTTTTTGGGAGTTCTTTCTAGACTGCTCAGAGTTCATAAGAGAGGCGGAGATAATCACACTCAGCAATGACAGTAGTACTGCTGATAAAGCCGAAAATTCAAATCCCAATGTTCCGATTAAAGGGAAAAGAGTTAGGACTATGGAGACGACAAATACAATTGCTAATGAAATTAATACAATAGGTGAAAATAGCATTCTAACAAATGTCATAGGAAGTCCTATCTTCTATAGAGAAAGTAATTGCTCTTTAGGGATAAAAGTAGTTTACATCAAGTAATCTCAAGACATAGCGATTGTTTAACCGCTTTTAAGTTGAAAGGTGATCGGAACAGTGACCCAGCTTGAGATTTCTCTCCCGTTTTCTTTGCCGGGAACAAATAGCCAGTTCTTAACGGCCTCAAGTGCTGAAGCATCTAGAACTTCATACCCTGAAGGGCTTATCACTTCTATCTTTCCTACTTTTCCACTCTCAAGCACAAATACTTTTAATTTAACCTCTCCCTCGTAACCTCTCTTCCGGGCTGTTCTCGGGTACTTGGGTTTAGGATTTAACCTGTAGTCAGGATAGGCTAGTTCTGTATTAGTTCCTGCTATTCCAGATGCTTTGTTTTGGCCAGCATTTGGTTTTCCTGATTTGCTTAATGCTGCTGATTCAATTCCTTTATCTGTAATATTTTCTGATTTTAAATTTGAACTAGAAGCTTCTTTCGCATTGCTCTTTGATTTTGTTTCAGTATTTGAAGTTACTTGTGTCGAGGTTTGCTTAATCTCTTTTTGATTTTGTATGTTTTGTTTAATAGGTTCTTTCTCTAAAGCTAGCTTAGGTTTACTGATTTCTTCAGTTTTTGTTTGAGTCTCTGAAGCTTTAGATAATTTTGATGATTCACCTTGTCCTATATCTTTAGTACTAATTACACCAACCATTACAGTTCCTGACTTGCCACCTGTCAGAGGGTGTTTAAAAAAATAAAGCAAGATTGCTGATATCAGAACTATGTGGAAGGCTACTGATAATAAAATAAATTTTCTAAGCTTCTTTTTTTGCATTTTGTCTCACTTTTAAATTATTATACAAATTTATACGATAAACTGTGAGAGGTTAAATTTATAATTATTCCAAGGGGAGAGTGATATGGCTTATATTCTAATAAAAACATTATTGACTGCAGTTATAATCGTTGGGATTTCAGAAATAGGGAAACGCTATACTACCTTTGCAGCACTGCTTGCTGCGCTTCCTTTGACCTCGCTCCTAGCTATGATTTGGTTATACACTGATACAAAGGATGCGGGACGTATTGCAGATTTGTCTATTGCTATTTTCTGGCTGGTTTTGCCGACATTGCTTTTCTTTTTAATACTCCCGTGGCTTTTGCGCCATCAATATAATTTCTGGCTGTCATTGGGGGTATCTAGTGTCGTGATGATAATTTTTTATCTGGGTTATGCAACGATTGGAAAGAAGCTGGGGCTGCCTCTTTAAATTTAAGTTCTGACTAAGTTGTCAGTATTTCTTTTAGTCTTATCATGCCGGTTCTCATCCAGCTTTTTACTGTGCCTAGCGGCTCGTTCATATGTTCGGAAATCTCACTTTGACTAAGTCCCTTAAAATATGCAAGCTCAATAGACTCTCTTTGCTTAGGAGTAAGTCCTGAAAGCGCTTTGTCGATAAGCTCCCGTTTTTCTCTGACTGATGATGTTTCATCGGCAAGGGGGGTGTTATCTATCGAATCAGTTAAAAGCGACTCATTGGTGGTTCTCCGCTTAGTGTCCGAGCGTATTTTGTCTATAGCTCGGCTTCTAGTAACGGTGATCAGCCATGCCGAAGGACTTCCGCGGCTTGGTTCATAATCAGGGGCTTTATTCCAAATTTGCTTAAATACATCAAGAGCTACTTCATCGGCGTCAGGTCTGTTGCTCAAAATTTTATATGCCAGCCCATAAACTTGGGATATTGTATTGTCGTACAGTTTCTTAAGCGCAGATTCACAACCTCTAGCTATTTTTGAAATAAGCATAGCTAGATCGCGTTCAGCATCTGATAAGCTTCGTGATTTTGTTTCTCTTTCACCCATGTCCATCTCTGACAAGCTTAAGTTCTATCTAGTAATTTAAGTCGAGTTTAACAAATATATCAAATTTATAACTCAAAAGTCCAAAACTATTATACTTGTTAAGCTTGTTGAAACATTGATAATAATCCAATCCCGTTATTTGTAACATAACAATATCCAAACGGTGTTCTAACATCGTAGGTATATTTAAATAGAGAATCATTTCGGATATATTATTAATTAGATTATTATAAGGGGCAAGAGTTGCTATCAGTATCATTGGAGATATATGAAGGATAGACAAGAATT
>SPCL01000006.1 GCA_004525335.1 Thermodesulfobacteriales bacterium | reverse complement strand
TAAATGGTGATATAAGCGGGAAGATCAATATTGATACTACTACCTCTCCTTCGGGTATAGAGACAAAACTAAAACTTGTTAATGCTTCAATTGAGTCAGCGGGCACTACTATTAGGCTAAATGAGTCTAATTTCGACTTTTTCGGCACTTTGCCTAATGGCGCTCTTCCCGAAGGCAGTGGCAATCTAGAGCTTAAAAATATTATCTTAGACAATGAAGGCGTGGCTTCAAAATTGGGCGCAAGTATAAGTACAAGGACAATAGCTGAAACCTTATACATAGATAAAGGGTTTATAAAAGGTAACGGCAATCAGGAGATAGGTTTTTCTGGAGAAATGGACAATTCATTAAATGAAAACCGGGCATTAAAGCTCACATTCCCTGAGGTTGTTATTTCAGATGCCGTCGCATTATTGACCCCGGTTATTCCAGAGAATTTCAGAGATTTCAAAACCAAAGGATATGCCGGTATGGACTTGGTTTTTCATAACCTCTTTTATCCACAGAGCAGGTGGGGTGGCAAAGTAAGCTTACAAAACGGCTCAATATCAGGTGATTATAGTGGAGCCCCATTAATTGTGGACGGAATAAACGGGACAATAACAATAAAAGACAACGTCAGCTCAGAAAATCCTTTAGCAACTCTCATGGGCGCAAACCTGAAATTATCAAAAAGCCTATTCCAAAAATTTCTCAAATCTTTTAAAGAAGCTAATCTGGAAAAAGATCTAGATTTTCTAAATATTAAGCGGATTGAATACGGGATCTTAAAATTTGAAGACGTAGAAGCTGCGCTTGAAATCGATAGGCAAAAAATAAACTTAAGAAGATTAATTTCCAACTTATTTAGAGGTAATTTATACGGCGCAGGATTGTTAGAACTAAATCAGTCGCAGAGCCAATATAATCTTTCTCTATTGTTTGATGAGATTAGTCTTGAGGGCATATCAGAGAAAGTCTCCCCAACCCAAGAGTACATAACAGGCCGACTAAACGGTCTTATCTGGATAAGTGGGAAAGGCGCAGAGCCTAATACAATAAATGGACCCTTTATGTTCTGGTCTAAGAAATCTAGCAAGGAACAGCGTAAGATTGGTAAAGCCCTTTTAGACAAACTAGGAGCTAAGGAAAGATTGATACTTGGATCTAATCGTTCATATGATAACGGTAATATTTCAGGTTATATTAAAGATGGTTTAATTACTTTTAAAGAGTTTGATGTTTCAAATAGCATATTAGGGATAACAAACTTGTCGATCCAGGCGGACTCTGTGCAAAATTCTATTACCATCTTGCATATGCTCTCGGTAATAAGAGAATTAGCGAGAAGATCAGAAACAGGCGGGCCTACGATTGAAACAAATTAAGAGAGGTGAAATTATGGAGAGATTAGCAATGAATATTATCAAACCGTTAGTACTATTTACGTGTTTCCTTATTGTTTCTTGTGCAACTATAACCGTTAATGTGTATTTCCCTGCCGAAGAGGTTAGGGATGCATATTCAAGTCTGGAAGAGGAGTTCTTAGAGCAGGACGATGAAGATACGGATAAAGTTCCTAAGACTAAGACTGTAAGTCCTACGCCAGAGCCTCAGAGCAAAAATATATATCCAGATGAACCTGCATTATCTGAGACTAAGGTAATTGTGATTAAGCGGGAAATATCCCTTGATTTTAGCAACTACGCCTGGGCTCAGGGAAATATCTCTCAGCAAATAGCCCAGAAGATTAGAGCTATGCCACAGGTTATCAATGCTTATAAAAGTAGAGGTAAGCGTCAGGATGTCATCGATCAAATGGTGTCTCAAGGTAAAGTTGCAGAAGGAAGCCAGGGACTCCTAGTTAAAAAGGCAAGCCTTTCACCATCAGAGACACAAGCATTTAATGCAGAAAATGCAGACAGAAAAATAATTATTCAAGGTATGGCAAGGGCAATAGTTGAGATTAATAACCTTGACCCTACACCTGAGAATATTAACAAAGTACTTCCTGAAGCAGCTCGCCAGTTCGCAAGCGTTAGAAGAAGTGACGGATAAATAGCAGGTTTCTTAAAAGAACACTAACAACTATAAGCCGGAGCGTCTATAAACTATTAATTAGACGTTCCGGCTTTTTTGTTCGGCTGCCGGAAGAATCTTTAAGTTCATCTGATGGCAAAAACAACTTCGCAAAAAATAGAAAAAATTATGAGAGTGATATATTTAGTCTTTTTTGGTTGTATAATTGTATTTACGTTATGGTTATAGTTAAAGGGTAGGTTCAGTCTCCAAAATTATATAAAGAGGGTGTAGTCATGTACAAGAATAAATTTTTTGGGTTATTTCTATTTGCTTTGTTCTTGATCTTCTCAAGCTGTGATGGCGGGAGTGGCGATTCAGGGGATATATTACTTGAAGGGATTGTTTCAAACCCATCTCAGTTCGGTGACCTTACAGTTGTAGTCTTAGAAGGGAATAGCAGAAAAGGATCAACTACTGTTAACTCACTTGGGAACTTTGGAATAAGATTCATCTCATCGACCGGAGTAGTTACATTAAGGTTTGAATCTGATACTTTTAATGCCGAAAGACCTAATATTCAAGTAATTGACCAAAGCGTAACAAATTTAAATATTACTCTTCAACTAAACCCAACACTAATAATAATTGACCGTTGGCAAGTCTTTCAAGATCCTATCTCGTTCTCAGGGACGCAGACTATAGATTACAATGAGAGCCAGGCTGAATTCAATCTTGATGGAGACGGTGGGAATTGTATGTTTGCGAGTGGCAGTAGTCTTATAACCTATAGGGTAAAGAGCATCAGCATAACTGACTGCAGGGAAGGGGTGAAGGCTCAATCCACAGGTTCTATTGTCCTTGAGGCTGACGAGGCAATCCTGATATCCAGTAACCGAGACGCAATCGTGGCGCTTGATGATGCTTTTATAGGCATTGGACAGACCTCAAGTCCTATAAACAACACAATCGTTATTCAATCCTTTAATCAATTCGGTATTAATGCAGCCGGCAATTCAATTGTAGATGTAGATCCACAAAATCAGTGTTCAATAAGCGGTAGCAGGGGCGCTACTAATGTAAATAGCAATGCCTCTGTTAATACCTCCACTTGCACATTATCTGACGGATAGTATTTATCAGCGATTTGTTGCCCAACTGTAGATAGCAATATGCCTCTGTATCTTTGATATTCCTGAACTCAAAGTGATTTTGAGTTCAGTATTAATTAACGGGATACTATTATTTTATGTATTCTAATAACAAGTTGGCATATCTTCGCAGATAGTTCATATTGTTGTGGAGGACTGAATTATGCTTAACACGGATAACCCTGGTCTCTTTAGGCTCGTTCTGGGATCGATGAGATACAGGATGTTCAACTTCATGGCGTCCATTATTATATTGCTCATTCTTTCTGCGATTCTGGAAGGGCATAAATATGGATATCTAGTAATTAATATTGCAAGTACTATAGTATTTGTTTTAGGAATATACGCTGCTGGCAGAAATAAAAGAAGTGTAATTATACTAATCATATTGGGACTACCCTGGTTTCTCTCAGAATGGATATTCACCAAGTCTCCCGAAACTATTTTTGCTAGTGTATTATTCTTTCTTTTTATAACGGGAACAATTACCGATCACATCCTGCATTCCGAGAAAGTATCTACCGATACTTTATACGGAGCGGTTTGTGTTTTCTTGCTATTAGGGCTTCTATGGGCTTCTATTTACGGCTTCCTTGAATATGTCTCCCCGGGAATTATCTTTGTTAACAACAATGCCGAAGCTGTTAATTTGCTTACTACAAATGAAATAATATATTACAGCTATACAACTCTAACCACTCTGGGTTACGGAGATATTACCGCCCTAACGTCTGAAGGCAGGATCATCTCGGTGCTTGAAGCCATAGTAGGGCAGCTATTTATTGCATTCTTAGTAGCTCGTCTGGTTGCTATATACACGGCAAATGCCTTAAGAAGGAAGTCTGATTTATAAATTTATGAAGGAAAGAGATTTGATTAGTTCGTATCCATAAAACAAATATGCAAACTTAATAATAAAAGCGATACAAATTATAGGTGCAAACAACAATATAGGGTAACGTTTCAATCCGCATGCTGCATACAATATATCAAACGGTATTGGGGAGGCGGCTCCCGCAAATAATATCAGACTTATTACCCAGAATGAACGTCCCTCAGTCCAGGGATGATTTTCTATATTCGGGAAATTTCGTTTTATGAATTTGGATTTTCCAAAGTATCTAGCAATATAATAGGTGATTGTAGAACCTGTCATAGATCCTAATCCCATAACGATTATTAGCCGGATGGGCTCAAAACCCAACATTGATCCTAAAATTGCGTAAATCCAGACCGGCAGCGCAATCGGCGTGCTGCTTATTGTCGTTAATATATACAGAATAAAATCGAGTCTGTCCTGTCCGTATGTTATAAGTAAAGTTTTTCCAACTGTTATTATTTCTTCTCTAAATATGAGTGGGAGCGCTATGCTTGTAATTATTACTATTACAGCGAATAGGAACGTTACGTTTATAGTTTTGTAAAAGGAGCTTAGTCGTTGGGTAACCATTTCTTTTATTAATAAGACAATATTCTCGTTAGATTTAAATTAACCTATAGTGAGGAATTAGTTAAGGACTTAGTCTTAGTATGCCTGCTATCTGCAATCAAAGAGAATTGATGTAGAGTTCATTAACTTAATTAAAGCTCTTGTAACATAAAGAAAAGGTAGTTCCCCCCCCCCAATATATGTATCATACAAATTAAAATTTCCGGCAACTTGATAAATAGAGTTAATCTGGTTCAATATCCCATATGAGTAAACGTAAAGTTGTCCTAATCGCCGGTGATGGAATTGGTCCTAATATAACGATAGCGGTTCAAAAAGTGGTAGCTGCTTCGGGTGCAGAGATAGACTGGGTTGAGCGTAAAGTGGGTCTTTCCGCTCTTGAAGAAGGACTTGACGTACTTCCCGATAGCACTATAGATGCAATCAAAGAACATAGAGTTGCTTTAAAAGGCCCTTGTACTACTCCTATAGGGGAGGGATTTACCTCAGTAAACGTCCAGTTGAGGAAAACGTTGGACCTTTATTCAGCAGTTAGACCTATAAGAAGTTTAAACGGCGTAAAGACTCGTTTCTCAGGCGTAGATATCGTAATAATCAGAGAAAATACCGAGGGCTTATATAGCGGTGTAGAAAACACCATATCGCCGGGGGTCGTAATGAGTATGAAGGTTGCGACGGATAAGGCTTGTACGCGTATTGCGGAGAAAGCTTTTAAATACGCAAGAATGAGAGATAGAAAAAAGGTCACGGTATTTCACAAAGCTAATATTATGAAATTGACGGATGGGCTTTTTATCAGAAAGTCCAGAGAAGTGAGTCAGCAATACAGCGATATTGAATATCAGGAAATGATTATTGATGCTGGTTGTATGAAAATAGTTCAGGACCCTACACAGTTTGATATTTTACTACTTGAAAATTTATACGGGGATTTACTAAGCGACCTTTGCGCTGGTTTAGTCGGCGGGCTTGGGGTTGTGCCCGGGTCCAATATAGGTGATAACATTGCTGTATTTGAGGCTGTTCACGGCTCTGCCCCTGATATCGCAGGCAAAAATATTGCCAACCCTCTAGCGCTTCTTATGTCATGTGTGATGATGCTTAATTACCTAGCTGATAACGAAGGCATAGAGTATTACGCAGAATGCGCCGGCAAGATTAGAAAGGCCTATAATAAAGCTATTGAACAAGGCGCCACAACCCGTGATCTAGGCGGCGATTTAGGTACCCAGGAATTTGCCGATGCTGTGATTGAAAGATTGTAATTGTCTTAAAAGGCTATTTGTTTAGGTTTAAAGATTATCTTGCAATACTCTAAGAAAGTTCCCGCTCATAATTTTTGTGACCCGCTCTTGTGAATAACCTTTATCAATAAAGAATTGGGCTATCTTAGGAAGGTCTGCTATGGTTTTAAGCTCTTGAGGAAAATCCTCAATCCTTGCCCCGTCCATATCGCTTCCAATTCCCACATGGTCTTCGCCGCAGAGATTGATCATATAATCCGCATGAGCAAATACGTCTTCCAGAGTAGGTTTGTTGTCTCCAATCTTTAGAAAATAATTGTAAAGAACTATGCCAATAACACCGCCCCTATCTGAGATTGCCTTGAGCTGCTCGTCTCCCAAATTTCTCGGATGATCGGTTAATGCCCTTGCATTGGAATGCGTTGCTATAGGAATCAGATCGGTAAGCTCTATTGATTCCCAGAAACATTTCTCATTTAGATGTGACAAATCCAAGGTTATTCCCAACTCATTCATCCTTTTGATTAATTGGATTCCCTCTTGAGATAAACCGTCTTCTGATTCGTTGCCCGATGCGTATTGATTCTTGTTGTTCCACGCAGGCCCTATGACCCTAACTCCTCTATCGTAAAACTCGTCTAACTTGGACACGCTTTCAATGGGGTCAGCTCCTTCTATTAGAGTTAAAAACCCTATCTTAGAGTCCTGCCCAAATTTTGTCAGATCCTCAGCTTTTAAAATTTGATACACATCGTTCGGAAAAGTTTTATAGATTTCTTCGTACTTAGAAAGTTGGTCTAATCCGGATTGTACTGTCTTATCGGGTTTATGCTTAGGGTGTATGAATACGGTGTTAAATACCATCCTTACATTACCTTCCTTAAGCCAGGGAAGCGTAATCATGCACGGCATGTCGGGGTTTACAAAATCCCTTTTGAAGTAGTTCAAGTGAAATGCTATATCCTCGTGCGCGTCTATGATTAAGAAATTTTTTGACATGTCGTTTAGGAATAAAACCCTAGGCTTGCAAAGGTAACCACTGAATCGGTGTCGGGCTCAAGCGCCTGATCATATCCCAGAAGGACTCCTCTTTTTGCCTGAAGGGTGTTCAGTGTAGCGTATATGGATGAAAGCCCACAAATTTTTCTCCAGTCCTTTTCCTCTTCAACAGATCGATAAAACCCTTCAGCGTCCAATCTTTCCGTGTATTCTAAACTATTAATATCCCTTTCCTTTATTTTGCGAAGAGTTATATCATCTACTTTATCTCTGTCCCCAAATTTAGGACCTACGTGAGCCATATCCACCCCTGCAATGATAAATGCCCTGTCACCTAATTCACTTATTATCTTTGAAAGTGACTCAAGAAATAGAGATATTCTTTTATCCTCTAAAGGGGATTTTCCTTCCTGAACTAGGTTGTAAAATGAATTGCAAAGTATCGGAACAATTTTATAATTCTTCTTCTCTCTCAGAACATACTGAAGGAATGCCACCTGAAATTCGATAGAGTGTTCTGTTCGGTGGGCGATCTCTCCATCGAATAGATCCCAATTACAGTCTCTAACTAAACTATCAATAAGCTCATTATTTGTGTCCGATATACCAAGCGGGGTTTCAAAACTTTTTCTAGTTAAAATAAAAGGATTGTCTACTTCTGCGTAATGCGAAGTACCAAAAATAATATACGTATCTGCTTCACAACCCTCATGGAGCTCTCTATAGGCTTTGGCATAAAGATGACTGCCCCTCGTAAAGTCGATGTGTGGGGAGATTAAACCTTTAAGTGTGCCAACCGGCCTTACATATGTGTCACTATCCCGGGCTTCATCGAAAAACTTCTGAAACCAACTGTTTAATTCCACAATATCTTCCGGATAGGAAAGCCCGGCTTGGCTTGACGGCCTTATAATTGAAGAGTGGAAATCTTCTACTATTTTATTGTTATATTCTTTGAACTTTTTACTATCTAAAAAAAGCGCATCATCTAACTGATTAATTAACTGCTCCATTTCTTCAGACGGCACTCTTTCACCAAACCTCTCTTCGCATTTAGCTTGTATTTCTTCTCTTGAGTTAATGCCGTCAAATAAGCTAATAATAAATACAGTTTCAGGCGATATTAACATTACTTTCTCGCTCACACGATTTGGGTCTCTTAGGCAGATAACTCTTTGCCCTTCATGTTCAACCGGAAATGCCTCTATCGGATTTAGTTTTGGATATTCCATAGTTTTATTTGAAGAGTTTTGTTTGAAGATTTATTCAGGTTTGCCCCATCCGCCTCCACCTGGGGTTTCAATCCTTATGCTATCTCCTTTTTTTACTTTAAAACTTGCTTTAGGGGCAATTTTTGAAGCATTGCCCTCTCTTATCAAAGTGTTTTTGCCCTTCTTCCCTAGTCCGCCGCCCTCAATACCATAGGGAGCAAACCTTCTTCTCTCTGTAATCATAGACACAGTAGTGTCTAATAAAAACTTATACTCCCTAACTATAGAGTCTCCACCCCGATATTTCCCCTGTCCCCCGCTGTTCTTTCTAATTGAATAAGAATTTAACATAACCGGAAGTTCTCGTTCAAGCGATTCTATTGGCGTGTTTAGAGTATTTGTCATATGTGTTTGGATTGCGCTTACGCCGTCAAGCCCAAATCGCCCCCCCATACCGCCCGCTATTGTTTCATAATAGGCATAATCTTTCCCGGTCTTAGGATTTATTCCGCCGAATGTAAGATTGCTCATAGAGCCGGCGCTTGCAGCGGGTACTTTCTTTGGCACTGCTTTTGATAAAGCTCCAAATACTACGTCAACAACTCTTTGAGAAGTTTCGACATTTCCCCCAACAACCGCTGCCGGATATTTTGCGTTAAGTATTGAGTTATCATCTACAATTATTTCCACTACTCTAAGCGGACCAGAGTTAAGAGGCATTGATGAAGGAGCCAGGCACTGAAATACATAAATCACAGCGGCTGTCGTCACGCTGTATGGAGTATTGAGATTGCCTCTTACCTGCCCGGAGCTTCCTCTTAAATCAACCCTAGCTCTTTGTCCCTTGATTGTGACTTTAGCCTTTATAGGGATTTTGTTCGTACCCACGCCATCGTCATCCAAGTAATCCTCAAATTCGTAAACTCCGTTAGGTATCAGCTTTATAACTTCTTTCATTATCTTTTCGCTGTAGTTAAGCAGTTCATTACCAGCCTGTTTAACTTTTTTAAGGGAGTATTTTTCTATTGTTTCAAGTAATCTTTTCTCTCCTAATTCTATAGCTCCCACTTGAGCATTGAAGTCTCCCTCTCGTTCTTCAGGGTCTCTGGTAGATGCGAGGATTTCGCTGAAGAGTTTTTTGTTAAGCTTTCTCTTCTTGTAGAGTTTGGAAGGGGGTATAAGAATTCCCTCCTGATCAATAGAAGTCGAGAGTGGCATTGAGCCTGGAGTAAGTCCGCCAATATCTGCATGATGTGCACGGGATGCGACAAAGAATTCTAATTTGTTATTGTAAAATACCGGCATAATACATGTAATGTCCGGCAGGTGAGTTCCACCCCTAAAAGGGTCGTTTAAAATGAGAACATCCCCTTCACTTATTTCCGGCATATCTAAAACAGCTCTAACTGCAAAACTCATAGACGCTAGGTGTATCGGAATATGAGCCGCCTGAGCAATCATATCGCCGTTTGATTGGAATATGGCGCACGAAAGGTCTCTCCTCTCTTTTATGTTAGGAGAAAATCCTGCTCTGATCAGAACAACGCCCATTTCTTCTGCTATAGAGCTTAGAATGTTCTGAAAAATTTCGAGTTCAAAGGGGCTCAGAGTCATTGGAATATTTAGATTGGCACCTATTTAAGATTTAACATTGCTTATATGTTCGGTTAATTAGCCAGTTTCAATTATTTGATGGGGGAGTGGAGATTTGTAAATAGTTCCAGTACTTACACTGCTCAGAATTGTAATATTTGATAACAGAGTTAGGAACAAAATTTTTCACAGGGCTTCCCGGTATTATATGTGTTCCGTTCTCACAATTTTGCACAAGTTGTAAATATGGAATGACGGCTTCGTCCCCTTTGTTATATTGGCCTTTTATGTTCTCGGATACTTTTGCATATGCTGTGCACTTTGCTAAGAGTTCTGGGACGAATGATTTGGCATCATCCTTTGCGCTGCATTCCTGAGATTCATAAGGCGCCTCACATTCAACTTTCGTTACAGTTCCTTCTATGGCAAAGTTTGAGCTTTCTAGAAGTTGTTCCTGAGTGCATGGTGCAGGGAGTGCATGGCACAAATTTGGTAATATAAAAGCAGCAGCCAAAAATAGTGATATTATTAGTGTATTGTTCATATTTTCATACTAATGTTATTTTGATTATTGTCAAATTCTATTTCAGATTGGGTATATTGATAGCCAAAATGGAGAAAAAAGGTTTATGAAAGTATTAGTTACAGGTGTAGCAGGTTTTATAGGCTCAAGTCTTTCAGAGAAGCTTTTAGATGAAGGTTTTCAAGTTATTGGCGTGGACTCTTTTTTTGATTATTACCCACGGAAGATAAAAGAGAGAAACCTTTCTAATTCCTTAAACCATTCTAATTTTGAATTTATAGAAGAAGATATTCTAGAAATTGATTGGAATAATATCTTAAACAACGTAGAGGGAATTTTCCACCAGGCTGCCATAGCTGGAGTAAGAGCAAGCTGGGGTCAGAAGTTTGATCAATATGTTCATAATAATATCTTGGGAACCCAGAGACTCTTAGAAGCCTGTAAAGATAAAAGTCTTAAAAAGATAGTGTGCGCCTCTTCTTCATCCGTATATGGAGATACCGATGAGCTCCCGATTAAAGAGACTTCGCCTACTAATCCGGTTTCCCCTTACGGAGTTACAAAACTTTCAGCTGAGCATTTAGCTACTCTGTATTATAAAGGTTATGGAGTTCCTACAGTTTCTCTTAGATATTTCACTGTTTACGGGCCAAGACAGCGACCTGATATGGCTTTTCACAAATTCATCAGCGCCGTAATGAAAGGGGGGCAAATTGAAATTTACGGCAATGGAGAACAGACCAGGGATTTCACCTATATAGATGACGCTGTTCAGGCAAACATTCAGGCCTTTAAAGATGGGGTAGCAGGTGAAGTATATAACATCGGCGGTGGCAGTAGAATAAAACTTATAGATGCGATCAATATTATTGAAGAGATAGTTGGAAATAAAGCAAATCTGATATATACGGAACCACAAAGAGGGGACGCGAGGCACACTTTCTCGGATGTATCAAAAGCAGTGGCGGATTTCGGTTACTCTCCTAAGACCGATGTTAAATCCGGTCTCAAAAAGCACTACGAGTGGTTAAAAAAGAATATTGAGATTTATGACTAGCTTATAAGATTGCTTCTTTAAGAGTCTCACCCATTTCAGCCGGGCTTGGGCAAACCCTGACACCGGCGTTCTCAAGCGCTGCTACTTTGTCTTTAGCGCTCCCTGAGCTACCTGAGATTATAGCGCCTGCATGGCCCATTCTTTTCCCTTTTGGCGCTGTAGAACCAGCGATGAAAGCGACAACCGGTTTATCTATATTTTGTTTGATGTACTCAGCAGCTTCTTCCTCAGCGCTTCCGCCGATTTCACCAATCATAATAATTGCGTCTGTATCGTCATCTTGGTTAAACAGCTCCAATATATCTATGAAAGTAGAGCCGATAATTGGGTCTCCGCCAATACCTACAGAAGTTGATTGTCCTATGCCAAGCTCAGATAACTGCCAGACAGCTTCATATGTTAGTGTTCCGCTTCTTGATATAATTCCAATTCTTCCGGGCGTATGTATGTAGCCGGGCATGATTCCTACTTTTGCCTCGCCAGGAGTCATTACTCCAGGGCAGTTTGGTCCGATTAGCCTTACGTTCTTTCCTTCCATATATTTTTTTACTTTAACCATGTCCAGAGTAGGAACTCCCTCTGTAACACATATAACAAGTTCTACTCCTGCATCTATAGCTTCAATCATGGAGTCCATTGCAAATGCAGCCGGTACAAATATAAGTGATGTATTAGCCCCGGTTATTCTTCTCGCATCTTCTACGGTATCAAAAACAGGAAATCCATCTACCTCAGTTCCGCCCTTTCCAGGTGTTACACCGCCAACAACATTAGTGCCGTATTCGCGGCACTGTGTAGCATGAAACAAACCTGCGCTCCCGGTTATTCCCTGAACGATGACTTTACTATCTTTATTTACTAAGATGCTCATTATTTTAAGACTCCTTTGTGTAATCTACAAGTTTAATACGTCAATGAAACCGTGGAATCATAACACAGTGTTTTCCCGGTTTCAACCAAACATATTTACTCAATGTTCTGTACTTGCTCTCTAATCTTTTCCATCTCTGATCTTAAGTCTATTATGCAATGTGATATTTCGGCGTCCTTAGACTTTGCAGATATTGTCCCTGCTTCACGGTTCATTTCCTGTAGCAAAAAGTCTAACTCTTTACCTATGGACCCTTTTTTATTGCTTGTCTCTCTGAATTTGCTGATATGAGCTTGAAGCCTCACAAGCTCCTCTGTGATATCGCTTCGTTCAGCCAGGTAAGCCGTTTCTTGATACAATCTTTCCTCGTCAATCTTTGTATCCTCAAGCAACTTCTCTATTCTTTCCTTAAGTTTTATAGATGTGTTCTTTATAAAATCTTTTCTCTTGGACTTGATTGTTGCAGTGAGCTTATCAATCATTTTGAGTCTTAGCTTAATATCCTTTTCCAGTTTCTTGCCTTCTGAGGCTCTAGATTGATCTAGCTTCTTAATTGCTTCAAGCACCGTTTTTGTGATCTCTGCAGTTTCATTTTTGCTAAGCGTTTGTTTTGTCTCTCCCGTAAAGATTTCTCTAATCATTAGAAAATGCTCGAGCCTAGTCTCTTCCTTAATACCCAGTTCTTTTTTTAGCTGGTCTATGTTAGTTTTAGTTTTCTTGGCAAGATCGATATTAAGTAAGAAGGAGTTACTTCTTAATGATTCCAGAGTCACCGTTACCCTTACTTTGCCTCGTAAGATTAAATTTTTGACTGCTTCTGAGAGCTGATTCTCGATAGAAAGTGTTGACTCGGGGAGTTGAAATTTTATATCAAGGAATCTGTGATTCTCAGATCTTGTCTCAACAACTAGTTTCCCGTACTTAGTCTTTATCTCGCTTTTTCCGTATCCCGTCATACTTTTCATATGTCTGATTCCTCGTCTAACTGCTTTATATATTGTTTTCTCAAACTCTTAAATAGCACTCTTATTTCTTCGTTTCCATAATCAGGATAAGTCCACTCTAAAGTTCTATATTCGTTAGCTTTATATATAAGCGTTAAGTCCGCATATACCCCGCTACCTAGATACGGTCTGTGAGAGTAGCCTTTGCCTGTAGATAGAATCAAATGTTCTTGTGCTATATAGCCAGGGTCTATGTTAATAGTCCTATTTTCTTCATATGAAAATACCTCTTCCAATTTATTTGTAAATGTTTTGATTTCAACAATATCAGTTCTTCTTATGAGCTTTTCAAATGTGATTAGTTTTCTAAGAAGTCCTTCACCCATTTCCTTTTCATAATATTTGCTATGGTCAAAAGCAATCTCTTCACTTAAAAAATCTATCTTGCTCAATTTTCCTTCCAGCTTTAGGGTTAATTCCTTCATCGCAGAATCGGGTTGATAAATAAGACCCATAAATAGTTTCACTTTGTTTGGTTCGTTTAGATGGCTCATAATTTAAGGGATCCGAATATAATAAATAATAACAAGTCTAAGTTATTTGTGGTTAAAAATCCAAAGTGGTAAAACGATCCGCTTTATCTGTTTTAGTTTTTATTTTGTTTGCCAAGATTAATTCCTTACAGTGGATTCTCTGGGTTAGCCCGTTTCTTATACTGCTGGCAAGAGACAAGAAATATATTTTGGGAATTATTGCGCTAGATTTAATCACATACATTCAATACACAATAACTTTTAATCTTTATCTAAATGAGCAAATTACACCAAATATCCTACTTTTCGTATGTGGACTTAGAATCATTTTGTTAATAGTTTTCGCAGTTCACAAGTATTCTCAGAAGTAATTAGTGATAACTATGTATATAATATTATAAGAAAACGTTATACCAATAACGATTTGATTAAGAGTGGTGATGTCTAAAATTATCTTGAATTATAGTTCTGAGCAATTATTCTATAGCCCGTTATACTTTAGCTAATGGAAAACTATATGAAGAAGAAACATTTATACACTTTATTGGCTTTGATTTTTACAATTGCTCTTACTTCATGCTCTGATAAAGTTATTGAAGACACTAATCCGGAAAGGCCTAGATATAAACCTTCACCGACACAGGTTGTGGATTCATTCTTAAAAGCTCTTAAAGATGAGAATTTTGAGAAAGCTTATGATTACTCCTATGTTCCGAATTCAGATAAAGATGGTTATGTAATTCAAATGAGAAATGTATTTAAAGAAAACCAGATAACAATTAATAGCTACAATATATTAGGGACTCAAATTTATGAGCTAAGCTCTAGCGTTATAGTTGAGCTCGATTCTACCCTTAAGTCTCGTACAACGGGTCAATTAATTCATCTTAAGCAAAAGAGCAAATACACTTTAGGATTATTTGATAAAAAATGGAAAGTAACAGGTGGGGATTGTGTTGAAAACTGTATAGAAGAAGTTCCTGAAATTGAGATTGCAGACTAAATTATGATAAAAGTTTCTATTATGGGTGTCGCTGGAAGGATGGGCCGCAGTATATTTCACCTTCTAAATGCCGAAAATGATATACAAATTGTCGGCGCTACTGAGATAGGAAATCATCCCGAAATGGGTAACGATATTGGTCTTGTTTCTGGAGAGGCGGAAATAGGCGTTACTTTAACCAGCAGAATTGAAGATGCTTCATCCGACGCTGATGTTATTGTAGATTTTACAGCGCCCTCATCAACCTTAAACAATGCCCGCTATGCTTCATCAAATGGAAAAGCCATGGTCATCGGTACTACAGGATTCAGCGAGGAAGAGAAGAATGAGCTTTCTAAATTGGCCGAGAACTTTCCATGTGTTTTTTCCCCAAATATGAGCATAGGTGTAAATGTAATGTTTGAGGCAACTAAGAAATTAGCTGAAATACTAGGCGATGATTTTGATATTGAAATAATAGAGGCGCACCATAAGCACAAAGTAGACGCCCCAAGCGGAACAGCACTTAGACTAGGAGAAGCGGCGGCACAAGGCCTAGCTCGAGATTTTAACTCTGTTGCCAGATTTGAGAGGCACGGAGCTATAGGGGAGAGGAAAGAAAAGGAAATCGGTATGCAGACTATCAGAGCAGGTGATATTGTGGGAGAGCATACTGTTATGTTCTGCGGCGCAGGGGAGAGAATAGAATTAACTCACCGAGCGATGAGCCGAGATAATTTTGCCAAAGGAGTTGTAAGGGCTGTAAAGTGGGTTCCGGGGAAACAGGCCGGTATGTATACAATGAAGGAAGTGCTTGGGATATAAAGTCATAATAATTTTTTCCATCCTTATTTCTACATTCCACGACTACTTATAATTATGTTTACATTTGAAATCCATAAAAAAGATGAATCGACCAAAGCAAGATTGGGTCAAATGACTACTGCCCACGGTGTAGTTGATACACCTGCTTTTATGCCCGTAGCAACTCAGGCTACGGTCAAAAGCCTTAGTCCTCAGGAGATACTAGATTTGGGATTTCAAATGGTAATTTCTAATGCTTACCATTTGTATTTACGTCCCGGACACAAAACAGTTGAAAAGCTCGGCGGGCTTCATAAGTTCATGTCTTGGAACAAATCCATAACAACTGACAGTGGCGGTTATCAAGTTTTAAGCCTCTCTAAAACTAGAAAAATTAAAGATGACGGTATTCTATTTAGATCTCATTTAGATGGTAGTGAGCACATGTTTACGCCTGAGAAATGTATTGAAATACAAGAAGCTCTAGGTGTTGATATAATGATGTGTTTAGATGAGTGCCCACCGTATCCATCGACTTATGAATATATGAGGAAATCCGTTGATCTAACAAGCCGCTGGGCAAGGCTGTGCAAGGAATCAAAAAAACGTACCGACAATGCGCTCTTTGGAATTGTACAGGGCGGTGTATTTAAGGAACTCAGAGAAAGATCTGCCCATGATTTGATAGATATTGGTTTTGAAGGATATGCAGTGGGAGGGCTTGGAATAGGAGAGGAATCTCAAAAAACTTATGAAATTACAGAGCATACTCTCGGTATACTGCCGCTTGATAAACCCAGATATTTAATGGGCCTCGGAAAGCCTGAAGACATTGTAACTGCTGTATCTATGGGGGTCGACCTTTTTGACTGTGTAATTCCCACTCGTAACGCCCGTAACGGTACTCTCTTTACAAGTCGCGGAAAACTGGTTATAAAAAATGCGCAATTTGCCGAAGATGAGAGGCCGATTGACGAGGGTTGTGAGTGTTATACTTGCCGGACTTTTTCAAGGGCTTACTTAAGGCACTTATACATTGCAAAAGAAACCCTGGTTTTGCGATTACTAACAATTCACAATTTGTATTATTATGCGGAGCTTATGAGAGGAATTCGTGGTAGTATTAAAAGCTGTGATTTTCCAAATTATATATCTAGGGTACAATCCATTGAAGGAGAAAGAGAGAATTGATAAATAATAAACATATTATTGCAACTTTAGTGGTTGCTTTTTTTTCAATAGCCGGATGTGTATCTCCAGGAGGTGAAGGAGGGGGAAGTTCTCCTTTGGCATTTCTTCCTTTCATTCTTATCTTTGTTGTTTTTTATTTTCTAATCCTAAGACCGCAGCAAAAACAGGGTAAGGACAGAAAGAAAATGTTGAGTGAGATTAAACGCGGCGACGATATAATCACTTCAGGTGGTATTTACGGAAAGATTATTAATGTTTCCGAGGATGATATTATTACACTTGAAGTTGCAAAGGGACTTAGCATACGCATAAACCGATCCGGAATTGCGGGTCTCCAACCTTCTGCACCAGAACCTAAAGGAGGAAAAAACTAAAAAATGAGAGCTTCCAGAGGATGGATTTTAACAATCCTTATAGTTACGGTTTTATCTTTATTACTTATGGCTCCTACTTTTTTGGGCGATAGTGTTCCTAGCTGGTGGGGAAAGTTGTTTCCAGATAGGGGTATTAGATTAGGGCTTGATCTTAAGGGCGGAATTTTTCTTCTTATCGGAGTAGATTCCGAAAAAGGAGTTGAGCAAGAGTTAGACAGTATTAAAGATTTCATGAATCAGGAATTAAAAGACGATAAAGTATTAATTAAAGGCTCTACTGAAACAGATGACTCTCTAACCCTACAGTTTTTCTCTAAAGCTGATTTAGATAAAGCAAAAAGTGTGGCGGAAACAAACTTCAACGAAATATCCGATATTGGGGAAGATAACTTATCTCTCAATTTTGTTCTAAAAAATGCATATGTCTCGGAGGTTGAAGAAAGAGCGATTGATCAGGTTAAGCAAGTCATAGAAAATCGTGTTGCAGAATTAGGCCTTATTGAACCTTCAATACAAAAGGCAGGGGACAATAGAATCATAATTCAGGTCCCGGGTGCATCTGAAAAAGACAGACAACGTATTATTGATATCATTAAGCGCTCCGCAGTATTAGAGTTTAAAATTGTCAGTAACGCCGGAGCTACTGAAGAAACCGTCTTAGCAGGGCTTGGTGTTGCGACCCCTGAAGAACTAGAAGATAAGAACTTAATGCTAATACCGGGAAATACCGGAGCCGAAAATGAAAAGTTTTTCATAGCCTCAGCTGGTTCCCAGGTTACGGGTGAATCACTTTCCGGGGCCAGAATAACTTTTGATGAGTTCGGTAAGCCTGCGGTAAGTTTTTCATTCAAAGGCGAGGGTGCAAGTAAGTTTGGTGTTCTCACTGAAGAAAATATTGGCCAAAGACTTGCAATCGTTCTTGATGGAACTATAAAATCAGCCCCCACAATTCAGGAGCGAATAACTTCTCAAGGTAGGATTACCGGAGACTTTACAACTGATGAAGCAAAGGATTTAGCCCTAGTTCTCCGCTCCGGTGCGCTTCCGGTTCCAGTAGAAATCGAACAGGAAAGAACCGTGGGTCCCTCTCTTGGAAAAGAGTCTGTAGATAAGGGAAAGCTCTCTATGATGATAAGCGGTATTTTAGTCATAATCTTTATGGCGTTTTTCTACAGACTTCAAGGCCTTGTAGCGGATGCAGCGCTAGTTTTGAACATGCTCTTTATTATGGGATTCCTCTCAGCCTTCGGTGTCACTTTAACGTTGCCCGGTATTGCAGGACTTGTGCTTACACTGGGTATGGCTGTAGACGGGAACATAATCATATTTGAGAGAATTAAAGAAGAGCTCAGAACCGGGAAATCTCCCCTTGCAGCGATTGACGCTGGGTATGGGAGATCATTACGGACAGTACTCGATGCCAATATGACGACGCTTATTACAGCATTAATACTGTTTTGGTTTGGTACCGGACCAATAAAAGGATTCGCTGCAACTCTATCAATCGGTATTATCTCAACCGTGTTTAGCAACGTTGTAGTGGCAAGAGTTATTACGAATTATATATATGAAGAAAAGAAGGTACCTGCATTAAGTATTTGAGGAATATCCAGGAGGATCTAGTAATTTGGAATTATTAAAACCAGGCACTCGTATAGATTTTATAGGAAAAATGAGAAAGGCAGTCTTTATCTCAATTGCCCTGATTATTATCTCCATTGGCTTCCTTATTTATCACAAAGGCCCTAACTGGGGTGTTGAGTTTATAGGTGGTACAGAGATACACATAAAGCTGGCCAAAGAAGTAAGCATTGAGGATGTCAAGAAAACACTTGAGGCAACCGGTTTTCCACCTGATGTCGTACAGCAGCTTGGCCTAACTAGTGACCATGAATACCTTATAAGGTTTTCACCGGAATTAGTAAAGTTTGACCAGATACAGGGTTTTCAAACCGAGCTCGAAAAGATCATAGCTACTAATGAGTTATTTAAGGGCGGCTCTATTCAGAGGGTGGATTATATTGGGCCCTCGGTCGGCAAAGAATTAATTGAAAAGGCTATTATAGCAATACTTCTTGGATGTGTGGGAATACTGATTTATGTCATGATCCGTTTTGAGTTTGGATTTGCAATGGGGGCGGTAATAGCTCTTCTTCATGATACCGTCATAACGCTCGGCGCAATATCTCTTATGGATAAAGAGTTTACTTTAGCGCTGGTTGCGGCACTTCTTACCGTTATCGGATACTCTGTTAATGACACTATCATCATTTTTGATAGAATCAGAGAGAATCTGAAAAAGAGCGGCAAATTGAGTGTCAGAGAAGTTGTGAACGAGGGAATTAATCAGACTTTATCGAGGACGATCTTAACCAGTCTTACCGTTTTTCTTGTATTGATACCGCTGTTCCTATTTGGCGGCTCTGTTATTCATGATTTTGCCTTTACACTAATAGTGGGCGTTATTGTTGGTACATATTCTTCTATATTTATTGCAAGCGCGTTTGTTATATATTGGAGAGAAAGAAAGGGCCACTCATAAATCTTTACATAGGCGATGTTTGCCAATAGTCTTTAATGATCGACTATCTTGTACTTTCCCTATTTATAATAGTAGCGCTGAGCGGATTGATATCTCACGTCTTCGGATTCCCGGGTAATTTCATAATACTTACAGGTTCCATCCTCTTAGGTTGGTATGGGGGATTTAAAGAAATTACCGTAACCATTTTACTCATATTACTTGGACTTGCTCTTTTTGCAGAGTTGGTAGAATTTATACTAGGTGTTCTCGGAGCAAAAAAATATAAATCCAGCAACAAAGCAATTGCGGGTTCTATTGTCTTTGGAATAATAGGTGGTATTTTAGGTGTTCCGTTCTTTTTTGGCATAGGAGCAGTCATAGGGGCATTTTTAGGAGCTTTTTTTGGCGCGTTCCTAGTTGAGTTTGTGCTGGAAAAGAATGTTGATCGAGCAATGAAATCAGGGTGGGGCGCGTTTATCGGAAGGCTCGCCGGCACTTTTTTTAAAGGCGCAATTGGAGTAGCAATGATTGTAATAACAATAGTGTACTCAGTGGGGAATTAAAGTAATGCAAGAAAAACTACATGAAGTTAAACACCAAGCTCAAGTAGAACTTGGACAAGTGTCAGATGAAGTCTCTCTTCAGAATTTGAAAGCTAAGTTCGTTGGCCGCAAAGGTGTTCTTACTGAGATTTTGAAAGCAATGAAAGATGTTCCAACACAAGACCGCCCGAAAATGGGGGTTATGATTAACGAAGTTAAAACCTTTGTTGAAGAGCTCTTCGACAACAAATCACATGAGATAAAAGAAGAAAAGAAAAAACGAGCCATTGCTGAAGAAAAAATTGATGTAACTCTTCCCGGAAGGTCTCTTCCTGTAGGCTCTAAGCACCCAGTTTCACAAGTTATGGAAGAGATTGTAACTATATTTGAAAGAATGGGTTTTGAAGTGGCTGAGGGGCCCGAAATTGAAACAGACTATTATAATTTCGAAGCATTGAACATTCCTAAAAATCACCCGGCCCGTGATATGCAGGACACTTTCTACATATCCGAGGACATAGTTCTAAGGACACATACCTCACCGGTTCAGATACGCGTTATGGAGAAACAAGAGCCTCCTATTAAAATTATTGCTCCGGGCAGGGTCTATAGATGCGACAGCGATGTATCACACACCCCAATGTTTCATCAAATTGAAGGTTTACTCATTGATAAAGACATAACTTTCGGAGATCTAAAAGGAGTACTTACGGAGTTCCTAAGACTAGTATTCGGAGAAGGTATTGGGGTAAGGTTCAGACCCAGTTTTTTCCCTTTCACAGAGCCAAGCGCCGAAGTAGATATAGAGTGCGTAATATGCTCAGGGCAAGGTTGCAGGGTTTGTAAAGAAAGTGGATGGTTAGAAATTTTAGGATGTGGTATGGTTGATCCGGAAGTGTTTAAAGGTGTTAATTACGATCCCCAAATTTATAGCGGATTTGCATTTGGAATGGGTATTGAAAGAATAACAATGCTCAAGTTCGGCATCAACGATATCAGGCTCTTTTTTGAGAACGATGTCAGGTTTTTAAGGCAGTTTGTTTAGTTTCAATGGGCAGATAAATTGAGATAAATTCTCATGTATATTACTAGTCCAATATCTGAACTTAACATATATAAAGGAGCACTGAAAAATGTCGGTTAAACCTGATCACTGGATAATAAAAATGGCTAAAGAGCACAAAATGATAGAGCCCTTTGTCGACGGACAGGTAAGAGATGGGGCAATATCATACGGTGTGTCTTCTTACGGTTATGACATAAGAGTAAGTAACGAATTTAAGGTATTTACCAATGTCTACAACTCCGTTGTCGACCCTAAGAACTTTGATGATAAATCCTTTGTGGAAATAAATGATGATGTTTGCATGATTCCGCCCAATTCCTTTGCTTTGGCCAGGACAGTTGAATACTTCAGGATACCTAGAAGTGTAATTACTCTTTGCGTTGGGAAATCAACATATGCCCGCTGCGGTATTATTGTAAACGTAACTCCTTTTGAGCCTGAATGGGAAGGCTATGTAACCCTTGAAATATCAAATACGACTCCGCTTCCCGCAAAAATATATGCTAACGAAGGCATAGCGCAGGTTCTATTTTTCGAGTCTGATGAGATATGTGATATTTCCTATGCCGATAAAAAAGGCAAGTACCAAAAACAGGTAGGGATTACAACACCAAAACTTTAAGATTTTTGCTTGTAATGTCTATCATTATCAGCCGCATCTGATCTATATTATTGGCTAATTTGGTTGATAATTTTATTTTTGATAAATGTGTTCAAACCCCCTGATTTTATTTCCATTTTTCCATTTTTCGTGGTATAATACAGCATTAATTTTTCCCGCCTATGAGTCAATACGGAGGTAACTACTTTTGGAAGTAAAGAGAGACCCGGAGGATAATATTCCTACAAACGAAGTAAGCTCTTATAATGCTGAACAAATAAAGGTTTTACCGGGTTTAGAAGCGGTAAGAAAACGCCCTGATATGTACATTGGGGATACCAGCACAAGGGGTTTTCACCACCTCGTTTTTGAAGTTTTAGATAACAGCGTTGACGAAGCCCTTGCAGGTTTTTGTGACAAAATCATTATCACTATCCATGTCGACGGCAGCCTGACAGTTGAAGATAACGGTCGAGGTATCCCAGTGGATAAGCATAAAGAAACCGGCAAATCTGCAGCTGAAGTTGTTATGACTATGCTTCATGCAGGTGGTAAATTTGAGGGGAAGGTCTACCAAGTTTCAGGCGGTCTCCACGGTGTTGGCGTAACTGTTGTAAACGCCCTTTCAGAATATCTCATTCTCGAGATAAGAAGGGAAGGAAAAGTCTGGTATCAGCGCTATGAGCGTAGTAAAGCAGTTACTGAATTAAAAGAGACGGGAAAAACAGACAGATCCGGAACAAAGATCAGATTCAAGCCGGATGATACGATATTTGAGATTACGGAATTTAACTACGATACCCTTGCTCATAGGATAAGAGAGCTTGCATTTCTAAACAAAGGTCTAGTCCTCCAATTAATTGATGAAAGAACCGGTAGAGATCAGGAGTTCTTTTACGAGGGTGGAATTGTAGCATTTATAGAGGAGCTTAATAAAAACAAAAAACCACTTCATCCTGAGCCCATATACGTCTCGGGGAAAAAAGGCGACATTATTGTAGAAGTTGCCCTTCAATATAACGATAGCTATTCAGAGACTATTCTTTCATATGCTAACAATATTAACAATATAGAGGGCGGAACCCATCTAACCGGGTTCAAAGGCGCTCTAACAAGAACTGTTAACAAGTATGCTGAGGACAAGGGTCTAGTTAAAAACGCCAAGGTAACGCTAAGTGGTGAAGACGCAAGAGAAGGGCTTACTGCGATAATTAGCGTTAAGCTCCCTGATCCCAAATTTGAGGGACAGACAAAGACCAAGCTTGGCAACACTGATGTTAAAGGAATTGTAGAAGTACTTCTTAACGAAAAGTTAGGGATATTTTTCGAGGAAAACCCCTCTGTTGGCAAAAAGATTATCGAAAAGGCAGTTGACGCAGCCAGGGCAAGAGAAGCGGCTAGAAAGGCTAGAGAGCTTACAAGAAGGAAAAGCGCTCTTGAGTCCGGATCTCTTCCGGGAAAGCTTGCAGACTGTCAGGAGCGTGACCCTGAGTTGTGTGAGGTTTATCTCGTAGAGGGTGAATCTGCCGGCGGCTCTGCTAAACAAGCCAGAGCCAGATACAATCAGGCTGTTCTACCTCTAAAAGGTAAAATTCTAAACGTTGAAAAAGCAAGATTCGACAAGATGCTTGGTAATGAGGAGATCAGAACTCTTATAACTGTTCTAGGAACAGGAATCGGAAGTGACGACTTTGATATTAGCAAGCTTCGCTACCATAAAGTAATACTAATGACTGACGCGGACGTAGACGGCTCTCACATACGAACACTACTTCTCACATTCTTCTACAGGCATTTCCCAGAG
Source organism: Thermodesulfobacteriales bacterium (assembly GCA_004525335.1). GTDB lineage: Bacteria > Desulfobacterota_D > UBA1144 > Nemesobacterales > UBA2774 > CR02bin9. The sequence continues at coordinate 3,132 of SPCL01000006.1, read as the reverse complement.
ATCATAGAAAAGGGGCATTTATATGTAGCGCAGCCTCCTCTTTACCGTGTTAAAAAGGGTAGGGATGAGAAATACCTGAAAGACGATTATGAGTATGAGGATCATTTCCTTGAGATAGGTACAGGAGGTGTTTCTATAAAAGCATACGATAATGGAAACGGTGTTAAAGAGATTAAGGGTGCAAGGCTTCTTGATATAATTAAAAAATCGATTTCTTATGAAAGGGCTCTCGCCAGAGTTGGAAAATACAGTAGAGACTTTAAGATCGTTGACGCCTTTGCCAGTAGAAACGGGTTTAAAAAGAGCCATCTGAAGCCTGAAAATGAAGCTGAGTTTGATATACATCTTCAGGGAATAAAAGAATGGATTGAAGCTAGATATCCTGAAGTTTCCTCACTAGACTGGAAGCTCCTTGACGATCCGGAGCATAACTGCTCAAAAATTTCTTATAACTTTAAAGAAAACGGCCGTAACAGAAGTACCATAATTGATTTTGATTTTCTTAATTCTCCGGATTTTGGGGAAATCAGGAAGCTTAAAGATTCTATACGACCTGCAGGTGACCCTCCTTACAGTGTTGGAGATAACGGAGATACTGATGTGGAGCTTCCGAGCTTGCCTGAAGTTACCGAGCACATACTCACGCGCGGTAAAAAGGGTATGTCCATTCAGCGCTATAAAGGTCTTGGCGAGATGAACCCTGATCAGCTTTGGGATACTACTATGAATCCCGAAACAAGGGTTCTAAAGCAGGTGATTATTGAGGATTCTATTCAAACTGATGAGATCTTCACTATTTTAATGGGAGATCAGGTTGAGCCTAGAAAACTCTTCATCGAAACCAACGCCCTTAACGTCAGCAACCTCGACGTCTAATTTTGTTCGTCAGTTTGGGGTGGTAAATTAATCTTCTTTCCTTCCAAATACAAATAGTCTGATTTAGGACACTAATCTAAGTCTGATTTTAATTGAGAACTATATATATAGAACACCTTAGCCCATATAGCCGTAATGCTGCATTACGAGTATCGCTATGCTGATATTTATCAGATTCACTATGGCTAATGGGAAGAGTACTTTCCACCCAAGATTCATAACCTGATCATAGCGGAAGCGGGGAAGGGTGAAGCGGACCCAGATAAAGAAAAACAGGAATGCCAGCACCTTGCCTACAAAGACTATAGGGGGCAGGTACCAATATGTATCAATATCTACACCAAACCATCCACCGAAAGGAAGCGGATACCAGCCGCCGAAAAATAGCGCTACTATTAGACACGACATAACAATCATGTGTGTGTACTCTGCCATGAAGAACATGGCAAATTTCATGCTGCTGTACTCTGTATGATATCCCGCTACAATCTCCGGCTCAGCCTCAGGCATATCAAAAGGAAGCCTGTTGGTCTCAGCAAAAACCGCGGCAAGAAAAACAATAAAGCCCAGTATTTGAGGGAATACAAACCAGTAGTGCTGCTGCGCTTCGATAATATCTTCGAGCCTAAGTGACCCTGTCCACGCTACTACGCCTAATATTGAAATCCCCATGGCAAGCTCATAGCTCACCATTTGAGCAGCTCCTCTTAAACCACCCAGGAACGAGTACTTACTATTTGATGCCCAGCCGCCCAGCACTATACCATAAACGCCCAGAGAGCCTATAGCCAATATGTAAAGAATTCCTACATTTAGATCGGCAATTTGCAGCTTCACAAATATAGGGTCTGGAACTAATCCGAAAAGGGTAGTCTCAAACCCTCTGCCTATAGGGACTACAGCAAGGGCAACTAACGCGGTAATTAGTGAAAATGCAGGTGCTGCTATGTAGATATACTTATTGGCGTCTCTTGGGATTATATCTTCTTTAAATATAAACTTTACACCATCCGCCAGTGGTTGTAGAAGTCCAAAAGGGCCTACACGGTTTGGACCTATTCTGTCTTGTATAAATGCGCTTACGCGTCTTTCTGCCAGTGTCAGATACGCAACCAGCGTCAGAACCACGAGAAACAAAAGCGCAATTTTAATTACTGTAATTCCTACTTCAATCCAAATCATAATTTTTCACTTCGCTAATCAAATTAGCTACTTGTGCTAACTCCTAGAGTTCCAATGTTATCGTAATTTATTCCTTTGTAAGCAGATACATTCCTAGCTATATCCAGCATGATCTCTGAGGGATCGTTATAGTTAAAGCTCTGTGCCTGCAGCTTGCTTCCCAAAAAGGTTAATATTTCCCAATCCGGCTTAGCCGTTCCCGGAGGATCGATGGTCTTTTTGACCCTTTGAACCCTTCCCCTGTCATTTGTAAAAGTTCCTTCTTTCTCATAAGCGCTAACTCCGGGGAGAATCACATGAGCTAATCTTACTGTTTCTGTAAGCTTGTAGTCCTGGACAACCAAGAGGTCTAGTCTCGATAAAGCTTCTTTAAGTCTTTCTTTCTCTTCTTCTATTACCAAATCAAATAGATCTAATCCCGCGACGTAAAGGACCTTAACCCAGCCCCCAAGAATAGAGTCAATTATTGGCAATATATGGTTTGATCCATAGTTATAGCCCATATCCTTGACCCCGGAGCTATTTGGATAAGGGTCGGTACTTAATAGTCCATAAAGTTTGGGTTTATTGATTAGTCCAATATTCCCTGCAATCTTGGCTGTATTTGTTGTCTCTGCAATCTTTTTAAGTAGGAATAGTTCTTCGTTTGTAAGTGTTGCCGATGCTAAAAACGCTATAGATTCAGGAGATTCGTTACTCACTTTTGCTATCTGAGAGCCTACAAAGTCTATGGCCTGTTCCCAGTTTGAGAGTTTAAAACCTTCTCCCTCTCTTAATATAGGATCTTTTAACCTGGTACCTTTCTCTTGAACTTCTTTAAAATCGTAGCGTCCCCTGTCGCAAATCCAGTGCTCATTTACGTCCATATTAGTACGAGGCCTAACTCTCGACACCTTTCCTTTTCTTGGATCAACACCCACAGTGATGTTGCATCCATTACTGCATAGAGAACATACAGTGTCCTTAAACTTCCAGTACCAGACCCTCTCTTCATGAAGTGTGTCCTTGTTGAGCAGTGCCCCGACCGGACAAAGATCAGTAACATTTCCCGCAAGCTCATTGTCCAGCTTTTTC